>JAZRNR010000045.1:0-18900 GCA_045648305.1 Acutalibacteraceae bacterium | reverse complement strand
AAATAAGAATTTGTAGAGGCAAAACAATGGTTATTGAAACAGAGCGTTTATACTTAAGGGAAATGACGGATGAAGATTTTTACGCACTTTATAAAGTGTTAGCAGATCCGAATATAATGCATCATTATCCCTATACATTTGATGAAAAGAGAGTAAGAGGTTGGATTGAGCGAAACATAGAAAGATATCGGATATTCGGCTTTGGTCTGTGGGCAGTATGTTTGAAAGAAACAGATGAAATGATAGGTGACTGCGGCTTAACTATGCAACTTATAGGCGGTGAAATAAAACCTGAAATCGGATACCATATCAGAGCTGACAAGCAACTGAAAGGATATGCAAAAGAAGCTGCGATTGCTGTCAGGGATTGGACTTTTAACAACACACCTTTTAACATCGTTTATTCTTATATGAAGTATACCAACGAAGCATCAGTCCAAACTGCTGTGTCATATGGTTGCAAACAAGTAGATGAGTTTGCTGATGAGATAAATGAAATTACAAAGGTATTTGCGATTTCAAGAAATGAGTGGATTAACCGATAAATAAGAATTTGTGGAGGCTGCAATGGAAATATTAAAATTTGATTTGAATAGCTTGGGCAACAAATTTAAAATTCTTAATGCAACTAATGGAGGTCCTTGGCATAAAAGGCATGCCAACGACCAGTTCCACAGTAATTTTTCAGATTACAAGGCTGCACGAATACCGTATAGCAGAAACCATGATTCCGGTGTTTGCGGCATTTACGGCGGACCATACAGCCACGATATTTCATACATTTTTCCGGATTTCGATGCTGACCCGTATGATCCCGCTTCCTATGATTTTCCGTGTACGGATGAAAGTGTTTTAGTTTGTCTTGATGCAGGCACTGAAACCTTTTTCAGATTAGGTCAGACAATTGAGCATCAGATAAAAAAGCATGGCACTATTCCACCTAAGGATTTCAAAAAGTGGGCAGTTATCTGTGAACATATTATCCGACATTACAATGAGGGTTGGGCAGATGGCTACAAGCTTAATATTCAATATTGGGAAATTTGGAACGAAGCCGACCTTGATCCTGATGATTCACCCAACAAGCGCACTTGGGGCGGAACAAAGGCACAGTTTTTTGATTTGTTCGAAATTACCGCAAAACATCTTAAAGAGAGGTTTCCTGATTTGAAAATAGGCGGTCCTGCTCTTGCTTGGAATGAAGACTGGGCAGAGGATCTTCTTCGGGAGATGAAAAAAAGAAACGTACCGCTGGATTTCTTTTCTTGGCATATTTACTGTACCGAACCCGAGCATATGACAAAAAAATCTGAAAGAATCAAAACGCTTCTGGGTAAGTACGGCTATGAAAATGCAGAGAGTATACTGAATGAATGGAACTATGTAAAGGGCTGGACAGAGGAATATGTTTATTCTCTTAAAGCAATTCATGGTATTAAGGGTGCATCATTTATAATGGCTTGTATGTGCGCATCTCAGCACTCGTTTATTGATATGCTGATGTATTATGACACTCGTCCGTCAGTTTTTAACGGTGTTTTTGATTTTTACAGCTATGAAAAGTTAAAGGGTTACTATGCTTTTTATTGGTACGGTTTCCTTTATGATTGCGAAAAAGAAATTGCTTTTCAAAATGAGATTGAAAATATCTATTCTCTTTGTGGTGCGGATAAAAACGGAAAAGCGACAATTATACTTACTTATTATAGCGATAATGATTGTTTGCCTAACAAAGAGATTTCATTGGATTTGGGTAAAAAGGGGTTATACGATATATATAAGGTTGATAACGAGCACAGTGGTGAGCTTACAGAAGTTACTGATAATCTTACCTTTGAATTAGAGCTTTTCAGTATGGTGCTTATAAAAGAAAAATAAAAATCATTTTTATATTTTGGTATGAGCAGATTTCTTGAAGATTCCGCAGAATTAATAAAAAACAATGACGGCAGGGTATAACGGATAATTATTGCGACTGCTGAAGTTGACGACAAAATCCAAGTTGTTTTTATATGAGATAAAGTATACTCCCGTGGATTTTCCGCGGGAGGTTTTTGTTAGGGGTAAATATTCTAAATGATAATATTTTATTGTTGTTTTCGTCAGTTACTTTTGAAGTGCAAAGTTATGCATCATCGGGCCTGAGCTTTTACCCAAGTCAAGCATTGCGGAAAGTGCTCCTGAAATATAGTTCTTTGCATTTCGGATTGATTCATCAAGTGAATAACCTTTAGCAAGATTTGATGCTATTGCTGATGAAAGAGTACAGCCTGTGCCATGGGTATTTGGATTGCTTATTCTTTTACCCTCAAACCATTTAAAACTACCGTTTGAATAAAGAAGGTCGTTGGCATCGTTAATGCTGTGTCCGCCTTTAAGTAACACCGCACAACCGTATTTGTCGCCGATTGACTTTGCGACGTTCAGCATATCGTCTTTGCTATGTATTTTTTCACCCGACAAAACTTCCGCTTCGGGAATGTTCGGAGTTATCACTGTTGCAATCGGCAAGAGTTTTTCAATAAGAGTTTGCACCGCATCGGTTTTAATAAGCTCTGAACCGCTTGTTGCAACCATAACAGGGTCAACTACGATGTTTTTAGCATTATAAAATTTAAGTCTTTCGGCAATAACAGAAATAAGCTCCGATGATGAAACCATGCCGATTTTTACTGCATCGGGATAGATATCTTCAAATACGGCATCAATTTGCTCTTTTAAGAATTCGGGCGATGATTCGGATATTGCAAAAACTCCGCTTGTGTTCTGTGCAGTTAAGGCTGTAATTGCACTCATGGCATAAACACCGTTCATTGTCATTGTTTTAATGTCAGCCTGAATCCCTGCACCACCGCTGCAATCGCTTCCCGCTATTGAAAGTGCGGTTTTCATCGGTACAGCAAATTTCCAGAAGCCTTGCATATCCGAATAATCTTTTATGTAAAAATCGCAAAGTGTTTTTATTTCTGCCTGATTTTCTTCGGATTTATCGTAAACTGCAACAACCTTGAATCCGTCGGTCTTTGCTGTCCTTATTGCATAAACAGCATCTTCAAAAACAAGGGTAACTTCTTTAGTTGTGCCGAGATGCTTTAATGCTTCACGGTAAACATCTGGTTCATCCTTACTGTGACCGACAGATGTGCAAGTAAAGATTTCTGAAAAACAATCATTGATTCCGCATCTTTCAAGTGCCGCTTCAACAAGATATTTATCCGTTGCGGTTGCTATACACATCTTAACACCGATATTATGAAGATGCTTTACAAAATCATAAACACCGGGTTTTAACTGAACCTCGTTCATATAATATTTTTCAACCATACGGTTTACTCCGTCCATTATTTCTTCAACAGACAGAGTAACACCGTATTCGTTTTTATAATAACAAGCCGCATTGTAAAGACTCATCGTTTTGAAGGTTTCGTTCAGATTTTCTTTCGGTTCGTATCCGATTGAACGAAGATAGATTTCACCAACCGTATCCCATATAAACATTGAGTCAAAAAGCGTACCGTCAAGGTCAAATATTGCACCTTTAATCATTTTTATCAAATCCTTTGCAAGTGAAATTAACTAATTTTATAACATTAAAGAATATCAATATATTCACCGTTCAGTGCCTTGTTCATACTTCTTACGGCACAGAATTTTCCGCACATTGAACAACTGTCTTCGTGTTCGGGTGCACGACTGTCACGGATTGCCCGTGCAGTTTCAGGGTCGATTGAGCATTCCCATTGTTTATCCCAGTCAAAAGTTCTTCGTGCATCTGCCATCTGGTCATCAAGATCTCTTGCGTGAGGAACTTTCTTCGCAATATCCGCAGCGTGTGCGGCAATACGGGATGCTATAATGCCTTGTTTAACATCATCTACATTCGGAAGAGCAAGATGTTCTGCAGGTGTTACGTAACAAAGAAATGCTGCGCCCGAAGCTGCTGCGATTGCACCGCCGATAGCGGAAGTAATGTGGTCGTATCCCGGTGCAATATCAGTAACAATAGGTCCAAGAACATAGAAAGGTGCACCCATACAGATTGTCTGCTGGATTTTCATATTTGCTTCAATCTGATCCATGGGCATATGTCCGGGACCTTCAACCATAACCTGAACATCCTTTGCCCATGCTCGTTTGGTAAGCTCACCGAGACGGACAAGCTCTTCAATCTGACAAACATCACTTCCATCGGCAAGGCAGCCCGGACGGCAGGCATCACCGAGAGAAACGGTTACATCATACTCACGGCAGATATCAAGAATTTCATCGAAATATTCATAGAAAGGATTTTCTTCTCCTGTCATACTCATCCACGCAAACACAAGAGACCCTCCTCGGGAAACGATATTCATTTTTCTTTTGTGCTTGCATATCTGCTCGATCGTCTTACGGGTAATACCGCAGTGAAGTGTTACAAAATCCACACCGTCCTGTGCGTGAATACGTACAACATCAATAAAATCTTTTGCGGTAAGGGTTGCAAGGTCTCTCTGGTAGTGAATAACACTGTCATACACCGGTACAGTACCAATCATAGCAGGACACTCAGAGGTAAGTTTCTGACGGAATGGCTGTGTATTACCGTGGCTTGATAAATCCATAATAGCTTCTGCTCCCATATTAACAGCTGCCATAACCTTCTGCAGTTCAATATCATAATCCTTACAGTCACGGGATACACCGAGGTTGACGTTAATTTTTGTGCGAAGCATAGAGCCGACACCGTTGGGGTCAATGCAGGTGTGAAGCTTGTTGGCACAGATAGCTACCTGACCTTTTGCAACAAGGTTACGGATTTCTTCTTCTGTTCTGTATTCCTTGGCGGCAACTGCCTTCATTTCGGGTGTGATTATACCACGCTTGGCGGCGTCCATCTGTGTTGCATAATTTCTCATTTCATTATTTCCTTTCTTTATATAAGAAGAAGTTCTTTTGCTTTTTCCTTAAGTTCTCTTGTTGCATTTTCGGAATCATCAGCTTTCATAATTGCCGAAACAACACAAATGCCCGAAATGCCGATGCCTTTGAGAATATCGATATTATCTTTATTAAGACCGCCGATTGCGTTGACGGGAATAGGCACGGCTTTTGTTATTGCATCAAGAGTTTCGGTTGAAGTGAGAACAGTTACAACCTTGGTGGTTGTCGGATAAATTGCACCGACACCAAGATAATCTGCGCCTTGCTCATAAGCTTCTTTTGCCCAAGGAACTGTTTTGGCAGTAGCACCGACAATTTTATCATCGCCCATCAGCTTTCTTACGGTAGCAACAGGCATATCACTTGCCCCGACATGAACACCTTCCGCGTCAATTGCAAGAGCAATGTCAACTCTGTCGTCTATAATCAGTGGTACATTGTATCTCTTCGCAATTTCGTGTACCTTTTCTGCAAGCTCAATATATTCGCGGGTGGATTTTTCCTTTTCACGAAGCTGAAGAAGGGTTGCACCACCCTTGAGTGCTTGCTCAACACGGAAAAGAAATTCTTCCTCCGTGTAATTCGTGCTGTCAGTTATAAAATATAAAGTAGGGTCAAATTTTTTCATATTCATTACCTCACACATACAGATAATCATTCAGAACAGGTTGCAGACCTTCATCTGCGATGTCCTGATACATCTTATCAAGACTGCGGTTATCATCGATTTCAAACTGTTCATCACCTTGAATAGCTTCGGTTTCCTTGCCGGTATATTTGCTTTCGTGGTCTCCGATACCGGTGGAAACACCTGCGGAAACCTTAGTCGCGGCAATTTTTACAATACCGTTTCTGAACTCGGCACTTTCACGGGAGGATACCGTAATTCCCACAAAGGGGAGAAAAATACGGTATGCACAAAGCACCTGACATAACTGTTTTTCGTGTACGTCAAGAGGATTGATTTTATCGTTGTTGATAATGGGTCGAAGTCTCGGGCAGGAAAGCGACATCTCTGCGTGAGGATACTTTCTCTGCAAATAATATACGTGCAAAGCACTTGCAAGAGCATCTTTACGGAAATCGGAAAGTCCGAGTAATGCTGAGAATGCAACACCACGCATACTGCCACGAAGTGCTCTTTCCTGTGCATCAAAACGGTAAGGCCACACACGTTTGTGACCGAGCAGATGCAGTTTTTCATATTTATCCGTATCATAGGTTTCCTGAAATACAGTTACATAGTCCGCACCGCATTCGTGAAGATATCTATATTCATCGGTATTTACGGGATAAATTTCAAGTCCGACCATACGGAAATATTTTCTTGCCAATTTGCACGCTTCACCGATATATTCCACGTTGCTCTGACCTCTGCTTTCGCCCGTGAGAATCAGAATTTCCTCCATACCGCTGTCAGCAATAACCTTCATCTCTTTTTCAATCTGCTCCTGTGATAGCTTCATACGCTTGATGTGGTTGTAGCAGTTAAAGCCGCAATATACACAGTAATTTTCACAGTAGTTTGCTATGTAAAGAGGCGTAAACAGATAGACGGTGTTTCCGAAGTGCTTGCTTGTTTCAAGCCTTGCACGTTCAGCCATTTGTTCAAGAAACGGCTCTGCCGCTGGCGAAAGAAGTGCTTTGAAATCTTCTATCGTACAAGTATTGTGTTCCAATGCTGCCTTAACGTCGACGGCAGTATATTTTGAATAATCATATGAGTTCATCTGTGACATAACGCTCTTGCAAACATCTGACTCAATTCTCTCCATACCGGGCATATACTCCATATGGTTTTTACGGAATGATGGCTCGTTTTCAAGTCTGTGCTTTTTCTCAAGTGCTTCGGGTGACAGATGTTCCGAATCTACAAAAAATTGATTTTCCATATTTTCTCCTTAATCTCTGAGGAATCCTGTCAGAGGGTCAGAAGCCGACGCTCCGCGTGTTAATACTCTGCCAAGTCCTGCAAGATATGCTTTTCGTCCTGCTTCGATAGCGTTCTTGAATGCAGAAGCCATCATAGGAAGGTCGCCTGCAGTAGCAAGGGCGGTATTTGCCATAATTGCCGCTGCACCCATTTCCATCGCTTCACAAGCCTGAGACGGTCTGCCGATACCTGCGTCAACAATAATGGGTAGGTCGATTTCATCAACAAGAATCTGAATAAATTCTTTTGTTGCAAGACCTTTGTTTGACCCGATAGGTGAGGCGAGAGGCATTACCGAAGCGGCACCTGCATTTACAAGGTCACGGGCAACATGAAGGTCGGGATACATATACGGCATAACAACAAAACCTTCATTGGCAAGAATCTCAGTTGCTTTGATAGTTTCCTGATTATCGGGAAGAAGATATTTTGAATCACGCATAATCTCAATTTTTACAAAATCGCCGCAACCGAGTTCTCTTGCAAGACGGGCAATACGCACCGCTTCTTCTGCATTTCTTGCACCGCTCGTATTGGGGAGCAGAGTAATTCCGTCGGGGATGTAATCAAGAATGCTTTCCTGTTCTTTTGTGTTTGCTCGGCGAACTGCAAGAGTAATAATTTCTGCACCTGCATCCTTTACTGCTGCTTCAATGAGCTTCATTGAGTATTTACCCGAACCGAGAATAAAACGGGAGTTGAATTCGTGTCCGCCTATTATGAGTTTATCATTGTTCATTGAGTTTTCCTTCTTTCTTTAAGTTTCAAATAGTTCTGTCAGAATTCGGAGTACGGTATGTGCCTGATGTGCTGCACAGAGCATCACACGGGAGGCTACAAGACTTCCTTCTGATTGCACATCACTCGTTCCGTCACCGCAGATATAAAATCGCTTTGATATTCTTCGTGTCTGAATGGTGTTGGTACTGCCGAATCCCGCCATACCAGACGCTGCAACCAAATACTTTTCAGGCATTCTTTCAAGCACAAGATTTGTCAGCATCGCTTTACAATCTGCATCATCAAAGGCTTCGCAGATAATGTCTGCTTTTTCAAGGAGAGCCTCAGCGTTATCTTCAGTAATGCGAACTGTATGAGTTTCAGTTATGACATATGGGGCAATTTCCGAAAGATTTTCTTTCATTGCTTCTGTTTTGTTCATACCAATCTGATTAGCTTTATATTGCTGACGGTGCAGATTTGAGATATCAACACTGTCGAAATCAATAAGAATCAGCTTGCCGATACCTGCACGTGCAAGAGCAAAAGCAATGTTAGAGCCAAGCCCGCCAAGACCGCATATTGCAACGGTTGCGGATTCAAATTTCTTCTGTATTTTTTCACCGTGTCTTTCCGATAAGGCGGCATACCATTCTTCTTTTGTCGGTATCAGCTTAACCACCTCCCACAAAGCTTACAACTTCAATACTGTCACCGTCCTGAAGAAAGGTTTCACCGTATTGAGATTTAAAAACGATGTCACCATTACGCTCAACTGCAATTCTTTTCGGGTCGTAATTTGTAGTTGCTAGATATTCTGAAATTGTTTTTCCTGCAACATTCAATTCTTCACCATTGATTTTTACCATAAACACACCTCCTGAAAAACAAAAACGGTAAGCTACCGATTTGGTAACTTACCGTTGAGAAGATGTGTTTAAAAGAAAAAGTGACGAAAAATCTGAAACAGCATCAGATTGATTCCGCCACGTCGAAACACTTTTATATCCAGGCATCCCTACGTTGGCATTATCCAAATCAGGTTATCGGTCGAAGGTTTTACCTTCCTCTCAGCCTGTAACACAAGCTCCCGTCTGTTAAATTGTTACAGACATTATATACCTATGTAATTAATTATGCAATAGATTTTTATCATTACCTGAAAAAAGTCAAACAGAAAAAGAAAACTAAAGCTGTTACAACTTAATGTTTTTTATCGGTTTTACTCGATAGGATGCAGTGAAAAATTTCTTTCATATTAAAAAATAAAGACACCGGTTGCATAAGTTTATCGCACAGCGACAGCTTTTTGTCTTGATTTTGATTTAAAATGCCTATATAATTTTAAAAGAATTGAAGTTTTTAAACTAGAAATTATTGTTGTTTTTTATGGAGGTTTAATTTATATGGCAATATTGCTTCTTGTTATAATTTATATTGCTTTTATAGGACTTGGTGTTCCTGATTCACTTATCGGTTCTGCCTGGCCTGCAATGCATGAGGAACTTAATATTCCTGTTGAAGCGGTAAGTGTTATCACGTTTCTGATTTCCAGTTGTACAGTTTTGTCGAGTATGTTCAGCGCAAAAATTCTCAACAAGTTGGGAACTGCAAAGGTTACAGCTTTCAGCACGGCTATGACAGCGGCAGCTTTGCTTGGATACTCCTGTGTACCGTCTTTCTGGTTTATGATTCCGCTTGCGATAGTTCTCGGACTTGGTGCAGGTGCTATTGATTCGGGACTTAACAACTATGTAGCTCTGCACTGCAAAGCAAGCCATATGAACTTTCTTCATTGCTTTTACGGCGTAGGAGTGTCTCTCAGTCCGTATCTTATGTCGCAAGCCTTGAGCAACGTTGGTTGGCGCGGAGGTTACCGTTATGCATTTTATGTTCAGGCTTTTATCTCAATATTGCTGATTGTTTCCGTTCCTTTGTGGAAAAAGACATCTTCTTCTGAAGAATCCGAAGAAGAAACAGGCGTCAATCTTACTTTTTTGCAAATGGCAAAAAAGTCTGAAGTGCGCTTGGTATGGATTATTATGCTTGTTACCAATGCAATTGAATATGCCTGCGGAGTATGGGGGAGCACCTATCTTGTTGAAGAAAAGGGATTTGAGACCAGGTACGGTGCAGTAGCTCTGGCAATATATTATGTCGGCATGTCAATCGGTCGTTTCGTTTCAGGTTTGCTTGCCGATAAAATCAGCACGTGGAAACGTATCGGTATAGGCACGGTTATTCTTGCCCCTGCCGTTGTGCTTATGCTTCTTCCGTTGAACGGTGCCGTTTCTGTTATCGGGCTGTTCCTTATAGGCTTGGGTAACGGCTCGATTTACCCGAATATGATACATCTTACACCGCACAATTTCGGCAAAGATGTTTCGCAGTCGATTATGGGTTCACAGATTGCGTTTGCATATATCGGTGTTATGCTCGCACCGCCTGCGGTAAGTCTTATCAGCGGATTGTTCGGAATAAAGGTGTATCCGGTTCTGCTCGCTGTGCTTTATGTTGCTATGATTATTGCACTTAAGTGCTTTGTTGTACGATTGAAAAAGCAGGGTAAATACGACACGAATGTTTAAATTTCAAAGGTAATAACAATGAGAAATAATGATAAATTTGATATAAATAATTTCATATCGCCTGATGTATCAAATGCACCTGTATACATATGGGTATGGAACGATATCTGTAACCGTGAAATTATAGATGAACAGCTTGAAGAGATGCAAAAACTTGGTATACGTGCGTTTTATATTCTTCCAGAACCGAAAGAATTTAGACCTGACAGTATGCCTACAAACCTTTCTCCGGAATATCTTACCGAGGAATACTTTGACCTTTGTGCTTATGCAATTGACAAAGGAACTGCATTTGGAATGAATTGCTGGATTTATGATGAGGGCGGTTGGCCGTCCGGCAGTGCGTGCGGAAAAGTTGTTAAAGATCACCCCGAATATGCTTCAGGCGGTAATTATCCCGATTTGCTCAATAAAGAGGCAACAGAATATTTTATTAAAATTACTCACGAAAAATACGCATCGGCAACGTGCAAGTTCACTGCGGTATTTACTGATGAGCCGAAGGCTCCGTTAAATCCTTTTAATAAAGATTTGGCAGACAAATATGAGCAAGCTTACGGTGAATCAATATTGCCGTATCGTTCACTTATTGAAGGAAAAGAAAAACCGACAGAAGAAACTGTTCATATTCTTCGCCGTTGGTATGATTTGTGTAGCCGTATGTTCTGTGGAAATTATCTTCTGCCCTGTAAAAAATGGGCAAATGAAAACGGCTTCGCGTTTACGGGACATCTTGACAAGGACCACAGCCCTCACGGCTGTATGAATGGCGGAGGAAACTTCAATCTAATGCGTGCACTCAGGTGCTTTGATATCCCGGGTATAGATGTTATCTGGCGTCAGCTTTATCCTGAAAATGCAGTAACGAATAAAAACGATATGAATGCTTACAACGGATTTTATCCGAGGTATGCTTCATCTGCCGCCGTACACAACGGCACAAAGCTTGCAATGAGTGAAGTTTTCGGCGTTGCCGGACCGGGACTGACTTATGGTATGATGAGATATACGGTTGGTTATCAGGCGGTAAGAGGAATAAACATATTTAATCCGTTTAACTTTCCGCTTGGTCGCAAAGGTCAGCTTCTTGCGCAGGAACTGCCTGTTTTTACGGAGTCTCAGCCCTATTACCGTCATCTCGCTCAGTTCAACCGATATACGGAAAGGTTGTCTTATATTTCTTCTTTAGGAGAACGTATCTGCGAAACTGCACTTTATTATCCCGTTTCAGATTTTCAGGGTAGAATCAATGCTGAGGTGATAGCGAAAGAATTTGATTCTCTCGGCAGAAAACTTGAAGATATGACGGTCGATTTTGATATCGTTGACGACGATGCTATCCAGACAGCCGAAATCTCTGATAGCGGATGTATGCACATCGGAAGGGCAAAATACAAGCACATAGTTATTCCTGAAAATGCTTTTATTCCGACTGCAACGAAAAATGCACTTGATAAATTTATTGAATATGGCGGAAAAGTTTCTAACGATATTTCAGAGTGCAAATCCGTAATTAAGGTTGATAGTAACGGTTTGCGGGCAATGCACAGAAAAGCTGAAAATGCAGAAATTTCTATTCTTTTCAATGAATCGGAAGAAAACTGCAACTACTATGTTCATCTGCCTTCTTCAAAAGGTTATCTGCTTGATTTGATGAATGGTTCATTGCAAGGGTTAAAAACTGAAAATGACATTATTAACCTTACCCTTGTTACAGGTGAAACGGCTGTTGTTTTGCTGACAGACGAAAGTTATGATTCGGAAAATATAAAAGAATTCAAAACAGAATTTGATATTTCCGATAGCTTTATATTCTGCAAAGATGTTGAACTTATTTGTGGCGAAAACGGATTTGAAAATATAAATCATTCTGACAAAGCGGTTACGGTAAATCTCGGTGACTGGTCTTATTTAGTCGGTGGTGCTTATTCGGGCAGTTGTGTTTATGAAACAACGTTCACGGTTTCCGATAAAAATGTTGGCAAAGAAGGAGTAATCAGTCTTGGTGAAGTTCGTTTCGCCGCTTCTGTATATCTGAATGAGCAATATTTAGGAACAACTCTGATGTCACCGTACAACTTGAAAATACCGAAAAATCTGCTTGCAAAAGAGAATAAACTTAAAATAGTTGTAACCAACACATCAGCTAATTGGTATGTGCATACCGATTATTTTGACAAGTGGACTGTAAAGGCATTATCTCCGTATTTTGAGACAGAGCTTGATTATGCAAAAGACTCTGTTTCGGGCGGATTGTACGGACCGGTTGTTTTGTATCTGGAATAATTTTTGTTTAAAACAGGAACCAACGCTGCTTAACGGGAGGATGAAATATGAGTTTAAGCATATTGCATTGTGCCGAGGGTAAAACAAGTCAATGGTTTATGATGGGTTCGGATGATCCGGACAAGGTTGTAGATATAAATAATGATTCAGCAGAGGAAATTGAACGCAAATGGTCATCGGTAAGAACAGAGCTTTGCTGTAAACCGATGAACGACCATGCGTTGCTCTCCGAATATGTAAAATCATAATTTTCATGTGGTTCATTTAGGTGTAACCGTCCCCAAAAGAAACGATCACTCAAAGAGTGGTTGTTTCTTTTGCTCTTTAAGAGGCGCCAAAAAAATAATATGTTTCGATATGTCGTTTTTTTGTTGCTTGATTTTTAATTAAAATACCTTTATAATTATTGTTATTACAATATGTTTATGAAAAGTGATTGTTTCGCAGATAAGAGAATATCCGCATTAAGGTGTCACACATTTTTAGTAACTGACATGGAGGAACCATTATGAAAACAGCTGTTGTGAACGGTAGAATCGTTCTCCCTGACGGTGAACTGCACGGTTATGCAATTGTGTTTGAAAACGGTAAAATCTGTTCGGTTGTGCCGGAATATGAGCTGAATCCGAATGATGTTTGTATAATTGATGTCCGGGGCAGTTATGTCAGTGCTGGATGGATTGATCTGCACACTCACGGCATTGACGGCGAGGATTTTATGGATGCGGACTCCGAGGCGAATTTGCGTGCTATGAGTGCATATGCTCGGCATGGCGTGACGGGCGTTTTTCCTACGACCCTGAGCGCACCGTTTTCAGAGATACGTCGGGCTTTGGATGCTTTGGCAAATACTGATTTTTCATCGAACCCGGGAGCCTGTTTTTTGGGTGCTCATCTGGAGGGGCCGTACTTTTCAGTTGAACAGCGTGGGGCACAGCCGGAAGAAGCACTCTGCACTCCGGATGACCGTGAGTATGTTGCTTTGCTCGAAGAATATCCGTTCATTCGAAGAATTGATACAGCACCTGAGTTGCCGGGCAGTGCGGATATGGCACATTATTTACGTGAACGCGGAGTTGTATGCGGTATTGCGCATACCGATGCGGACGCTTCGATTATATTGGATGCGGATGAAGGTATCTATCCCATAGCAACACACTTGTATTCGGGTATGTCAGCTGTTCGCCGTGTCAACGGTTTCCGTCGGGCGGGTGCGGTAGAAGCGTGTCTGTTACGTAATGACATTTTTTGCGAGGCAATTTGTGACGGAATCCATCTTCCCTCTGAACTGTTAAAGCTTATTTATAAGGTCAAGGGTACGGGTGGTATGGTTTTGGTTTCAGATTCCATACGTGGTGCTGATTTGCAGGAAAAGACAGAATTTGTTATGGGCAATAAAAAAACAGGCACAAAAGCCGTGATTTCTGACGGAGTTGCCTGGTTACCGGATCGATCTGCTTACGCAGGAAGCGTGGCGACTTTTGACCGTTTGATTCGCACTGCTGTTACACAGGCGGAAATTTCGCTTGCAGATGCGGTAAAAATGTCTACAGAGACTCCGGCTAAGGTTATGGGATTGTCCGAAAAAGGTGTTTTGGCACCGGGATATGATGCGGATATCACTGTTTTTGATGAAGAGATAAATGTTTTGCTTACTATTGTGGGCGGAACGATTGTATACAACGAAAAGGAGTTTTTAATATGAAAATCACAGTATCTGAAAATGCTGTACAGTTGGGTGCTTGCGCAGCGGTTCTTACTGCCGAAAAACTCAATGCTGCGATTGAACGAAACGGAAGCGCAAGGTTGGTTTTGTCTACAGGTGCTTCGCAGTTTGAAACTATTATGTCGCTGGTTAAACAGCCGATAGATTGGTCTAAGGTTGAAGTTTTTCATCTGGATGAGTATGTGGATCTTCCGATTACGCATCCTGCCAGCTTCCGCAAGTATATCAAGGAGCGATTTGGGGATTTTGTCAACGCCAAAGCGATCTATTATGTCAATACCGAGGGTGATATAGATGCCAACATTGCTGAGCTTACCGAAAAGCTTCACGAAACTCCCGTTGATGTTGCGTTAATCGGCATTGGTGAGAACGCACATATTGCGTTTAATGACCCACCGGCAGATTTTGATAACGATAATGCCTATATCGTGGTAAAACTGGCAGAAAAATGCCGTAATCAGCAGTTGGGTGAAGGCTGGTTTGCAAGTATCGACGAAGTTCCCACACATGCTGTGTCTATGACGGTTAAGGAAATTATGAAATCCAAGGTAATCATTTCAAGTGTTCCGCATGCAGTTAAGTCGCAGGCAATCAAGGACACTTTGGAGAATGAGTTGACTCCCGATGTACCGGCAACTATGCTTAAACAGCACGGAGAGTTCTATCTGTTTTTGGACAAAAACTCTGCTTCGGATGTTGAAATTGAATAATATCTGTGACAGAGTTCAGAGAAGGTTCTGCTGTGTTATTAAACCGTCTTGAAAAGAAATCATAAAAGAAGAAACCGCATTACGGAGAGGTTTCAATTTTTGCTTTATAACCGTAGAATGCTGTTATTTGCACATTGACATTTAGGTGTCAATGATATATAATATTTTCTGTAAATTTTTATAGGAGTGTGTAATTATGCCATTAGTAAATGCAAAAGAAATGCTTACAAAAGCAAAGGCTGGTCACTATGCAGTTGGTCAGTTCAATATCAATAACCTTGAGTGGACAAAGTCAATTCTTCTCACTGCACAGGAAATGAATTCACCTGTTATCCTTGGTGTATCTGAAGGTGCAGGCAAATATATGTGCGGCTACAAGACAGTTGTAGGTATGGTTGAGGGTATGCTCGAAGGCCTCAACATCACAGTTCCTGTTGCTCTTCACCTTGACCACGGTTCATACGAAGGTGCAAAGGCTTGTATCGAAGCAGGCTTCAGCTCAATCATGTTCGACGGTTCTCACTATCCTATCGATGAAAACATCGAAAAGACAAAGGAACTCGTTGCAATCTGCGAAGAAAAGGGTCTTTCAATCGAAGCTGAAGTTGGTTCAATCGGCGGCGAAGAAGACGGTGTTGTTGGTGCAGGTGAGTGTGCTGATCCTAACGAATGCAAGATGATCGCTGACCTTGGCGTAACAATGCTTGCAGCAGGTATCGGCAACATCCACGGTAAGTATCCTGAAAACTGGGCAGGTCTTTCATTCGAAACTCTTGCAGCTGTTCAGGAGAAGACAGGCACAATGCCTCTCGTTCTTCACGGTGGTACAGGTATCCCTGCTGATATGATTCAGAAGGCTATCTCTCTCGGTGTTTCTAAGATCAATGTTAACACAGAGTGCCAGCTTGCATTCCAGGAAGCAACAAGAAAGTACATCGAAGCAGGCAAGGACCTTGAAGGCAAGGGCTTTGACCCGAGAAAGCTTCTTGCTCCCGGTGTAGAAGCAATCAAGGCTTGTGTTAAAGAGAAGATCGAACTCTTCGGTTCAGCTAACAAAGCATAATTTCTTGCATAGATATATTAAAGACCATCGTCTGTCTGACGGTGGTCTTTTTGTCTGTATAACAAGCTTGATGATACATCCTTTAAATGATATATTATAAGTAATGCAATATTTTGTCCGCTTCAATCGTGTTATATATGAAAGGAGGAATGGTCATGACTGTTTTTATTAAGGGAAAGGACGCTTTCTCGTTTGCTTTCAAGCAATTTACAGACACTGTTTACCGCGTTGCCTTACATAACACTGCAAATTTTTCCGATGCGGAGGATGTTACACAGGAGGTTTTTGTCAAACTTCTTGAAACAAACAAGGCTTTTCGGGACAGTGAACATCTTAAGGCATGGCTTATCCGAGTTACCATAAATCTGTGCCGTGACAAAATGAAAAAGTCAAGCCGTGAAACTCTTGTTGAAAATGTTTTTCCGAACAAACCGAATGAAGATAAATCAGATGTTTTAGAGGCTGTTAAAGCCTTGCCGGAGAAGTACCGGAATGCTATCTATCTCCATTATTATGAGGGCTACACTGCAAAGGAAATCGGGAAAATTCTTGACGCGAAAGAAAGCACGGTTTTGTCGTGGCTCAGCCGCGGTCGTGATGCCTTGCGAAAAGAACTTGACGGAGGTTTTGACGATGAATAAAAAAGAATATATCAAAGCGGTTGATAATATTACCGCACCTCAGGAACTTGTTGACAGAATAGCGGCTCTTGAACAGCCCGCAAAAAAGAAAACACCGCTGTGGAAAAACGTAACAGCCGTTGCCGCTTGTTTTGTTGCCGTAATAATTGCATTTTCGGGAATTGTCGGTGGTTCGTTTAAGGCAGAGAGCGAAAATATGTCATCAGGAAACGGATTCAGCAACGATTTTTTAGCTGATTCGTACGACGACAGTAAAAGTGAAATGCCCGAAAGCGTTACAGACAGCTCGGCTACAGCAGAAAAAACCAACCGCAAAATTGTTAAAACTGCAGCTCTCGGAATCAAGACAAAAAATTATGATACCTTTATTAACAGTGTAAAGCAGAAGATAGAGGAGTATGGCGGGTATATTGAAAAAAGCCAGGAGTATAATTACGATAACGCCTCGAACAGAAATGCAAATATGAACGTGAAAATTCCTGCAGACAGGTTGGATGCGTTTATCGACGAGCTTGCAGCAATCGGAACAATAACATCAAAATCGGTTGAAAGCAATGATATTACGGATTCATACATTGATGTTGAAAGCCGTATAAATGCACTTGAAACAGAGGAAGAAACCTTGCTCGGACTTTTGAAAAAAGCAGAAAGTCTTACAGATGTTATTGAACTTCAGGAAAGACTTTCGACGGTCAGGGCAGACCTTGAAAGAATAAAGGCACAGAAGCAAAGCTATGACGGAATGATTGCTTATTCGGGAGTTTCTCTCGATATCAACGAGGTTGAAAGAGTTGTCGAAGGTGACGATACCTTCTTCGGTGAGGTTAAAGAAAAGCTGATGAATAACCTCTACGAGCTTGGAGATTTCTTCCGTGAGCTTGCAATAAATTCTATCGCAGCGTTACCGTATATCGCAATTCTCACAGCGGTTGCAGTGGTTGTAGTTATAATTGTGAAGAAGATAGGAAAAAATAAAATGAGTTAAATAAGAACTCCCGTGGTAAAACCACGGGAGTTTACTTATATATAGATTCTTATTCGGCAAGCTTTTCGTATCCTTCAAACATAACGGTTGCTTCTGATTCACCGAGTGAAAGAAGCTCCTGATAGTGTCCGAAAGCAAGAGCCATACAGTAATCGTTTTCGGGAACAATATAACCAACAGCGTCATTAGCAAGTCCGAAGATTATAACATCGTCACCGAAGATTTCGCAAAGTGTCTGACCCTCATATTCTTCGTTGTTGACAGAACCTTCAGCTGTAAGTTCGTCACCGCCGTAAACAAGGTCAGTACAAATCTCACCGGGAACAAAGGCAATTTTGACATCTTTGCCCATTTCCATATAACCGATTTCGGTTGTTACATAGTATTCTCCGGCAGACTTTTTGATAAGGTAGTTAACAACGCCGAGCTTACCTGCTGCCTGAATAACAGGATTAGTAACGTGAACTTCAACCTGAGCGAGTTTAATGTTGAGAATCGGATCAACTTCAGTTTCCTGTGCAGGGATCCATCCCTCGTACCATGGGGTGTAGTTGTAGCCTTCAATTTCTACCGCAGTATAATTAAGGCTCATAAGATAATCGTTATCAAGGATTTCTTCTTCGGTCATTGTCATACCGAGGACCATTTTACCGATCTCTCTGCCGTAGTTGGCTGCGATATCGACTCGTTTTTCTGCAGGTGCACTGATTCTGCCGATGTAGATACCGGCAATTGAACCGTTGAAGAACATAAAGTTATAGCCTGCATTGTTGATAGTTTCGCCTATGTAGTAAATATAGTCGCCTGAAACACCGTGTCCCTTAGTAGGATCATCTTCTGTTGCAAGGCCTACAACATCGGGATGTGCGGACATATTAACAATAATTGTCGGGGTCACGGAAGCGTCATCGGGAGTGAATATAAAACGCTTGAGTTCTGTGTCAAGAGAAGTTGCAGAAGGTCTGTTCTTGTTGCTGAAATATTTTTCACCGATGTCTTTTCTTGCAAAGGTCATAGAACCTTCTGTCATTGAATCAACGGCTTCCGTGATTGCACCGCAGACTGCAGAATAGAAAAATTCCATATATTCGGGGTCTGTGCCCTGTTCAGTTTCAATAATACCGGTAAGTGCACTGAAAATATTTTTTGGCCACTTACGGAAGATATCAGTCCAGAGACCCTGCGTATCAATACCTGAGTGAGTATGAGTTGCAAAAAGATTGATTGAATTGATGTTGTTCTCAGAGGCAAACTCCTGAAGAAGACCTCTGATGTGTCTGATGTCACCGTTTGAAACACCGATTGAATCAATAGTTGCAAAAACTGCG
>JAZRNR010000044.1:0-17455 GCA_045648305.1 Acutalibacteraceae bacterium | reverse complement strand
TATCGGAGATTTGATTGAAAACTCCGTAACGTCATCTTTAACGCTTTTTGTTGCTTTAAGGTTCTTTACCTGAAATATCATTTTACCTTCGCAACAGACTGAAAGACTGTCAGGATTGTTAAAAACAGTACATCCTCCGCGTCGCTTAAGCCAATAGTGCATATGCTCAACGCTGACAGACGGATGCAAAATTATTGTATCCGCATCAATTCTTGAAAGCAGAGAATCTATTCTTTTGTTCGCCTTAATCCATTCGTCATCGTTAAGGTGATCTGGGAAAAACTTGCCGTCCATCAGCTTCCAGCGAAAATCATTAAACACAATACCCTGAAAATACGGAGGTACTTTTCCCGGGAAAGAATCGAACAAATCCTCATAAAGCTTCATCGAGGTTTCAAAAATATGCTCGGGTGAAAACTGAGTTGAAACAACGCTGTTCACATTGCTTCTGTTGTAAACATATTCACCCTTATCACAGAAGCCGATCTTCATCTTTCTTCGAAGAATTTCACAACAGTATTTTTCATCCTCGTGCTTGATTGTGTCGAATTTAACGTTATTTTCTCTTAAATTTTTGACACAGACATTCATATGAGTCTGCGTAATAAACCTGTTTTTCGGGTCGTTAAGGTCATACACGCCTGTTTCAAGTAACGTCATATAACGATAGTGAACAATCGTCGGTCTGCCGTTATAGTACTGAATAATTCTGTATGTAACAAGGTCAACCTCATCATAGACCGAATCAAAAAAGTTGCATACCGATTTGATAGTTTCAGGCTTGACGGTATCATCGGAATCAAGGTAAAAAATATACTTACCCTCTGCCTTGTCAAGAGCAAAATTCCTTGCCTGCGAGGCACCTTCATTAACCTTGGTGTAAAGAAAAACATTCTCATATTTTTCAGCATAGCTCTTGCAGATTTCTTCGCTTGAATCGGTTGAACCGTCATTGACGAGAAGAATCTGCATTTTATCAAAAGTAAGTGTCTGATTAAGGAGCGACTGCATACACAAATCAAGGTATTTTTCTACGTTGTAGACCGGTATAACTACGCTGACAAGATATCTGAAATCATCCAACGAAGTCACCTCCGAGCAGTTTACGGCTCAATTTGCAACCGAGAGTCTTAATTTTACCGTCTTTACGGCAATAGAACTTATAATGAAGCCATGCACCGATACACTTTTTGAGCATATCAACACCGTATTTACCCGAGAAAAAGTTGCGTACAACCGAGTCAGGTACCATAGGCAGAGTTACTTCTTTATAATATACATTCGTCCCGTTGACTTTAAAATCACCGAAATATGAATTTTCGTCAAGAAGCATATCAACATCTACGCTAAATGATGCACGAATCCAGGCAAGAATAAGGACAGAGTCGCTGAAAGCTCTTACTGTGCTTTTTAGTACTTCAAAGGTTTCAGCATTTATATTCGCAAGAAGTGCAGTAAAAACAGCTTTTATAAAAAAGAGTGATGCTTTGTCATTCTGTGTAAGGCTGAATATTTTTGCATATTCCTCAATATAAGAGATACTGTCATCGGATGTGTACTCATTTTTTGAATCAGAATAAACAAGAACTTCGTGCAGAGCGTTGCAATTATCATAACGAAGATAGTCTGCAATAAAAAGCATAATTGCCAAAGTGCTTGTTCCGCAAAGAGAAAGTGCATTGTTTTTAATTATATCCGTTGAAAGAAGATAATTGAAATGAACAGCCTTACCTGCCGCTTCTTCAAGAGAAAAGCTTTCAGAAAAAGCTTTGTTACATTCACCGTTATGGATTACTCCTGCGTTACATACTGCAGAGTTTCCGCGTGAAGCTACAATAAGCTTTTCGATTGCATCGGGTGCAAAAATCACACTTTCGTCGGAAAACATAAGGAATTTTCCGCGTGAATTTTCAATTGCCTTGCTGACAGACTGTACCTTGCCCTCAGCGTTTACAAGAACAATTTTTTCTGTATATTCCTGCGGTAATTTTTCAAAAAATCTACTGTCCGTTTCCCCGCAGATTAAAAGTTCGGCAGGTGTATTCCCGGAGAAAAGAGAACTGCAGAATCTGCCCAATTTTTCGCTGTCCGTAACAGCAGGTAAAATTACGCTTAAAACTATTGATGACATCCAAAAACCACCCTTCGGCTATATCGAGTAAATTGTAACATATATATTTTTATTATTCAAGAAAAAAGACTGCCTATATCTTAAAATACAGCATACTAAAATATATTTTTGTACTTGATAAATTTACAGGAAATGGTATAATAATTCTATATGTAAACTCAGGAGGGATTTCCATGAACAAAGGAAAATACTATATAACCACTGCGATTGCGTATACTTCACGTAAGCCGCACATCGGTAACTCTTACGAAATCGTTATGACTGATGCTCTTGCACGCTATAAGCGTATGCAGGGTTACGATGTCTTTTTCCAGACAGGTACTGATGAACACGGTCAGAAGATTGAAGAAATTGCAAAAGAAGCAGGAATTACACCCAAGGAGCACGTTGATAAAGTTGCAGGCGAAATCAAGGACATCTGCGACCTTCTTAACACTACTTACGATAAGTTTATCCGAACAACAGATGACTACCATGAAAAGGTTGTTCAGAAAATTTTCAAGAAACTTTATGAGCAGGGCGATATTTACAAGAGCGAGTATGAAGGAATGTACTGCACTCCCTGCGAATCTTTCTGGACTGAATCTCAGCTCGTTGACGGTAAATGTCCCGACTGCGGTCGTGACGTAAAACCCGCAAGAGAAGAGGCATATTTCCTCAAGCTTTCAAAATATCAGAAGCAGCTTGAAGATTACATCGAAAGCAACGAAAACTTCATTTATCCAGAAAGCCGTAAAAAGGAAATGCTTAACAACTTCATCAAGCCCGGTCTTCAGGACCTTTGCGTTTCCCGTACATCTTTCAAGTGGGGTATTCCTGTTGATTTTGATCCGAATCACGTTGTATACGTATGGATTGATGCTCTTACTAACTATATCACAGGTATCGGCTACGATCCCGACGGTTCAAGCGATATGTACAAGAAGTATTGGCCTGCTGATGTTCACATTATCGGTAAGGATATCGTAAGATTCCACACAATCTACTGGCCTATTATGCTTATGGCACTCGGCGAGCCGCTTCCGAAGCAGGTGTTCGGTCATCCGTGGCTTCTTTTCGGTGCTGACAAAATGTCAAAATCAAGAGGAAACGTTATCTATGCAGATGACCTTGTTGAGCTTTTCGGCGTTGACGCAGTAAGATACTATCTTCTTTCAGAGATGCCGTACACTTCAGACGGTTCAATCACATACGAAACTATCATTGAAAGATATAACTCTGACCTTGCAAACACACTCGGCAACCTAGTTAACCGTACAGTTGCAATGACAAACAAGTACTTTGACGGTGAGGTTATGTCTGCAGATGTAACAGAAGACATCGACAACGAACTTAAGACACTTGCTGTTGATACAGTTGCTAAGGTAGACAAGCTCTTCGGCGAATACCGTGTAAGCGACACACTTGAGGCGATCTTTTCACTCGCAAAGCGTTGCAACAAGTATATCGACGAAACAATGCCCTGGGCACTCGCAAAGGACGAGGAAAAGAAAGCAAGACTCGGTACAGTTCTTTACAACCTTCTTGAAGGTATCAGATTCACAGCGGTTCTCCTCTCACCCTTTATGCCTGAAACTGCACAGAAGATTTTTGAGCAGATCAACACTGATGTGACATCATACGAAAGCCTTGAAAGCTTCGGCGGACTTAAAGTCGGCACAAAGGTTGGCACAGCTACACCGCTCTTCGGCAGAATTGATGCAAACGAGATGTTTGAAAAAATTGAAGCTAAGAGAAAAGCTCAGGAAGAAGCTGAAAAGAAAGAAGAAAGACCCGAAATCGTAGGTCTTGCACAGATCGGTATCGAGGATTTTGCTAAGGTTGAACTCAGAGTGGCTGAAATCAAGGACTGCGAGCCTGTCAAAAAGGCAAAGAAACTCCTTAAGCTTACACTTGATGACGGTACAGATACACCGAGAACAGTTGCAAGCGGTATTGCAAAATGGTACAAGCCTGAAGACCTTATCGGCAAGAAAGTAATTCTTGTTGCAAACCTCAAGCCTGCAGTTCTCTGCGGTGTTGAAAGCTGCGGAATGATTCTTGCGGCTGACTGTGCTGAGGATGATGTTAAGGTTATTTTCGTTGACGGTATGCCTGCAGGAGCAAGGATAAGATAATGTATAAGCATATTTTTGACACACACGCTCATTATGACGATTTAAAATTTGACGAAGACAGAGATGAGCTTTTACTAAAACTCCCTGAAAACGGCGTCGAATACGTTATAAACTGCGGCTGTGATTTAAAGTCCTGCGAAAAGAGCATTGAAATATGTAAAAGCTTTGATTATTTCTATTGTGCTTTGGGTATTCATCCGAGCGAAATCAGCGAAGAAAGCTGTACTGAATTTGAAAAAATCAAAGAGCTTTGCAGTTATGAAAAATGCGTTGCCGTCGGAGAAATCGGACTTGATTATCATTACGATTTTGTACCAAAGGATAAACAGCTTGAGTTTTTCGAAAAGCAGTTACAGTTTGCTGTTGAAGCTGATTTTCCCGTTATTGTTCACGACCGTGAGGCTCACGAGGACACACTGAATCTTCTAAAGAAATATAAGCCAAAGGGTGTTCTGCATTGCTTCTCCGGTAGTGTCGAAATGGCAAAAGAAATTATAAAGCTCGGCATGTACATCGGTCTCGGCGGTGCAGTTACATTCAAAAATGCACGTAAACCGCTTGAAGTTGCGGAATACCTTCCTGAGGACAGACTGCTTCTTGAAACCGACTGTCCGTACATGGCACCCGTACCTAACAGAGGCAAGCGTTGCACTTCAGATATGATTGCCCTTACTGCAGAAAAAATTGCCGAGGTCAGAAACACCGACACTCAGCAACTTATTGATAAAACAAAAGAAAATGCTCTTGAGCTTTTCAGAATAAGATAAAATTAACGGCAAGGATTTTTCCTTGCCGTTGTTTTTTATGAAATAAATATTATCATTTAGTCAGGCCATAAGCTGAGAAACTATATTTGAATAAATTGATACGGGATCTGATAAAAACTTTTCCTTAACCGAAAGTGCCTGCTCATAATCTGCAACAAAAATTGTAACAGTCATAAGCTCATCTTCACCGTCAAGGACTGACATTGTAATATTACAGCCTTTTTCAAGACGTGTAATTTCAATTTTATGCTCTCTTTCGCGACGAAGACGTGTCTGTAATCTTAATGCAGCATTAAGAGCGTTTTCTCGTACCGTATACGGTAAATCTTTTTCAAGTGTTGAAGTGTTCTGCTTGCCGATTTCGGTAATATAAAGTTCCGGATCATCTCCGTTTTCCGCACGGACATTACCGTTTTCAAGAACCTCGCTGAGAGCCTGATTAAGCTCAAAATAATTAGCAAGACCTTCTTCGCAGATAATATTATTAAGCTGACCTTTTGTTATGGGTATATCAAGATGTGAAACAAGGTAGCATATAAGAGTTTTGATTTCGTTACGGTTACGAAGTCCGCCGGGCTCAACCCCTTCGGTAAATGCATCGTAAAGTTCCACTTTATCACCTCATAAATCAGATTATCTCAATTTCAACGGGCTGACGCTTTTTGAAAACATATACGCTGTCAAAGCCTGCATTTTTAGCGATTTTCATACCCTCTTCAATTCCTGCACCAAGGTGATAGGTAAAATGAGAGTCTGAACCGACGGTAATCATCTTGCCGCCCAGCTCCTTGAATCGTCTTACTATACTTTCATCAGGCATCGTTATACCGATCGGCTGGCGAAGACCTGATGTATTGATTTCAAGAGCCTTATCCTTAGAAGCAAGGATAGAAAGGATTTCATCGATATCCTTCTGATATTTCTGCATATTTACAGGGATTTTATTTTCACCGACAATATATCTCAAAGGATATGTAAGATGTGCAAAAGTATCAAACTTTGCCCAATCAGCAAGAAGCTTCAACTCATAGAAGTATTTGTCAAGTAAAGCTTCGATATCCATGCCCTCATATTTAAGCTCACAGAAATCGTCAGTTTTTCTGAGATTGTGGATTGAACCGATAACAAAATCATAATCTCTTGAATTGATGAGCGCCTCAGAAGCTTCAATGTCATATGTAGGCTCGCCAAGCTCAATACCGACACAAAGATCTATTTTATCCTTGTACATTTCCTTTGCTCTGAGCATATCTTTATATGAATTTTCGGCATCCTTATCAAAGCCTTTTTCTGTAAAATAGTCCATTTCAACATGATCGGTAAAAGCTATTACCTGAATACCTTTTTCAATTGCAGCCTCGCACATTTCCTCAATAGGATAGTTTCCGTCAAAAGAGTTGTTTGTGTGTGTATGCATATCAACAAAATTTTTAAAAATCATTAAAACACTTCCTAAAATATTTTACATTTTATAATATAACAAATCTGATATTTTTTCAACAGTTTTGGAAAATATTATAAATCAATTGAAAGCTGAATAAAAATCTTTTTAACGTTAAAACTACCATTGAGCATAATTCAGGAGATGATTATATGTTAGACAAAATCTCGTTGATTTTGGTCATCGTCGGCGCTTTAAACTGGGGCTCAATCGGTCTTTTCCAATTTGACATTGTAAGCTGGATCGGCGGCGGTCAGGATGCAATCGTGAGCAGAATTATCTACACACTTGTTTCCCTTGCCGGTGTCTGGTGCATTTCAATGCTTTTTAGGGACAGAAGCGATGTTGAAGTCGGTACAGTTGAAACAATGGAATAACAGCCGACCTGCGGACAGGCAAACCTGTCCGCTATTTCTTTATAATTGACAAAGATACTGCATAGATATATAATATTAATAAGTAAACTTTATAAAGGCAGGGATCGTTATGAACAAAGAATCGTTAAGATTTAAAAACGGAAAATTCAAAATTATGCTCATCGGTGATTTGCACGAAAGCTATGATATGTATTCGGACAATGCTGCAAACAAAGCTGATGATATGAATGCTCTTCTTACCAAGGCTGTTGAAGAGCTGAATCCCGACCTCGTTGTTTACCTTGGAGATAATGCAGGTGCAGACAATGAAATGCAGATGCGTTCGGTTATCAGCCGAATCCTCTACCCTGTTTCATTAAGAGATATTCCGTTCGCAGTTGTTTTCGGTAATCACGACAGAGAATGTGCGGTAAGCCTCAAGGATCAGATGCGCCTTTACAGAGAGCACGACAACTGCTATATGTTCAACGCTGACGATTCAATTACAGGCTACGGAAACTATAATCTTCTCATAAAATCAACGAATTCCGACGATGATGTATTCAACCTCTGGTTTATTGACAGCAATAATCTCGCTGAAGATCAGGAGCTTTCATATTACGACTGGGTACATACGGATCAGATTGAATGGTACAAGAAGACTGCACTTGAAATCAAAGAAAATAACGGTGGTAAGATTATTCCTGCTTTTCTTTTCCAGCATATCCCCGTTCCCGAAGAATATGAGCTTTTAAGGGAAGCAAAGGTTCACGAAAAGCTTGACTGTGTTCCCGGCCACCGTAAATGGGCAGACAAAAATTACGTTCTCAAGGAGAACGTTGAAGGCTATCTTGGTGAAGGACCGTGTACACCCTGTGTTAACAGCGGTCAGTTTGCCGCCTGGAAAGAAATCGGCGACGTTATCGGCGCATTCTTTGGTCACGACCATATGAATGACTTCGCAGGATATGTTGACGGAATTATGCTTGCACAGTGTAAAACAGCCGGTTTCCGTCCGTATACTGACGGGTGCCGTTCAGGAGTAAGGCTTATCACACTTGACGAAAACAATCTTCAGAATATAGACACAAGAATGTACCATTTCAAGCAGTTCGGACTAAAATCAAAAAGCCTTAGTCCGTATATGGAGCACGTTACAGACAGACAGGATGCAAAGCTCAAGGTTGCAGGCACCGTGCTCGGTGCAGCCGCAGCAATCACAACAGCCGCAGTTACCGTGAATAAAATCGCAAAAGCTAAGAAAAAATAATATAAAATCAAAAGGACTGAACGGATAGCTGTTCAGTCTTTTTTCTTGAGGTGTATTATGATTTTTGAGTTTAGCGACACCGTACGTGAAATTGATTTTACGCAAGTTACATCTTCAGCTGATATTGCTGCTTTTATTTCAACCGGTGAGTTTGAAAAATTTTATTTGAGCTTCGGACTGGACGAAAAAGCTTTTGAAAAGTTCAGCCGTGATGACAGGTTTTTTCGTTCAAAAACAGAAAGCTGTGACGGATTTTACTACGGCACGATGATAATTATAGAACCCGATATCAACAATATGACAGAAAACAGATTAGCTTTTTACATCCGCAAAAATCTTTTTCTTATGATTGATATTTCTGATTCAAATCATTCAATACACGGACAATTTCTTGATACGGTAAATCGTATTCAGTCCGACGGATTCACTCCCGAAAAATTCATATATGCTTTTATAAGCGGTCTGATTTCGTCAGATAATAAAGGTTTGGAAACGATTGAGCTTGAAATCAGCCGTATTGAAGACAGAATAATCCGTGAAAACGAATATAAAAATTTTTACGAAGAGCTTCTCAGCTATAAAATAAAACTTCTTAAACTGCGTAATTATTATGAACAGCTGATTGATATATGCGAAGATTTGTTTGAAAACGAAAACAAGCTTTTTGAAAAAAGCAATCTTTCATATTTCAGAAATTCAATCAAAAAAGCTGAAAGGCTTTGTAACGACGTTAATCTCCTTCGTGACAACATTGTTCAGTTACGTGAAATTCACCAGACAAGCCTGGATATGAAGCTCAACAACACAATGAAGCTGTTTACAGTTATAACGGCTGTGTTTTCACCTCTTACGCTTATCGCAGGATGGTACGGTATGAATTTCCGTTATATGCCTGAGCTTTCTTGGAAATACGGCTACCTGTACGTAATCATATTAAGTGTACTAACCGTCGCACTATGCATTTATATTTTCAAAAAGAAAAAGCTTATATAAAAATGGATGTAAAAAAAGAATGAGCTGTAAAAAACAAATTGTTATTTACAGCTCATTAATCTTATTTACCAAGCTCAAGTGTTCTTTTGTAAGCTGCCAAAACAGCATTTATTGCAGCTCCTCGCATACCTTCGTCCTCAAGAGCCTTAACGCCCATAATGGTTGAACCGCCCGGACTGCAGACCTCGTCCTTAAGCTTTTCGGGATGCTTTCCCGTTTCAAGGATCATTTTTGCTGAACCGAGAAGTGTTCCTGCCGAATAAAGAATAGCTTTATCTCTCGGAAGTCCGCAGGCAACAGCACCGTCTGCCAAAGCCTGGGCAAACATATAAGCAAAAGCAGGACCGCAACCCGAAAGTGCACTTGCTGCATCAATAAACTTTTCTTCGAGCCAGTCAAAAATGCCTGCCTTGCTCATCGCATTTTCGAAGCAATCTTTATTCGCTTCGCTAACATTTTCAGCTGTTGCAAGAACAACGCCTGAGCCGACAGAAACAGGCATATTCGGCATTATTCTGATAACAGAGTCTACACCTGAAAGCTCTTTAATTCGGCTCACAGCGACTCCTGCTGCCATTGAAACAATAACAGGCTTATCCTCTCTCTTATTCAAAGCATCTTTGATTTCAGAGAAGCATTCTGCGATCATCTGCGGTTTTACGCCGATAAAGATAAACTTGCATTCCTGTGCAATTTTTTGTGCATCTGCAGGCTCTGCAGAAATCTCTTGACCAAGAGTTTCAACTCTTTCTTTGTTTATATCTGCAAGAAGAATATCGTTTTTATACCCTGCTTCGGACACAGCCTTTGCGAGTGCTCCGCCCATATTACCGCATCCTATAAAACCGAAAGTTTTTCCCATAACGTCACCGCCTTATCTTATCTGACCGTTACCACGGATAATGTATTTATATGTAGTCAGCTCACGAAGTCCCATCGGCCCTCTTGCATGAAGCTTCTGTGTGGATATACCCATTTCACAGCCAAGACCGAATTCACCGCCGTCAGTAAAACGTGTGCTGACATTTACGTAAACAGATGAGCTGTCAATATCACGTGTGAAGATTTCAACAGCCTCTTCACTCTGAGTTACAATTGCCTCGCTGTGGTGGGTTGAGTGCTCTGAAATATGAGCAACAGCTTCGTTGACATCTTCAACAACCTTGACAGCAAGAATATAATCAAGAAATTCCGTATCGAAATCATTCTCACCTGCAGGAGTACCGTCAATAATACCCTGAGCTGATTCGTGAAGTCTTAACTCAACGGGGTTGGCACTTCTGTCATCAACAAGAATCTTTTTAAGCTTCGGAAGGAATTCTGCAGCTATTTTTTTATTTACAAGCAATACCTCTTCAGCATTGCAAACAGAAGGTCTGCTTGTTTTTGCGTTTTCAATAATTTTAAGTGCCATTTCCATATCGGCAGTTTCATCAACATAAACGTGGCAGATACCCGTACCCGTCTGAATACACGGAACCGTTGCATTTTTTACGCAGGCATTGATAAGTCCTGCACCGCCACGCGGAATGAGAAGATCGACATAACCGTCTGCTGTCATAAGCTCGTTTGCACTCTGACGGCTTGTGTCCTGCACCATATTGATAACAGTTTCGTCAATTCCAAGATTTTTCAAGCCTTTTCTTAGTGCATTAACAATTGCATTTGCACTTCTGAATGCCTCTTTACCTCCGCGGAGAACACACACGTTACCGCTTTTGAGTGCAAGTGCCGCAGCATCGGATGAAACATTCGGACGGCTCTCGTAGATGATTGCAACAACACCCATAGGCACTGCTGTTTTTTCAATTACCATTCCGTTTTCGCGTTCAACTCTTTCAAGAACCTCACCGACAGGGTCAGGAAGCTTTGCAACCTCTCTTATACCCTCAGCCATACCCTCAATTCTTTCTTTGGTAAGAGTAAGTCTGTCTATCATTACATCCGAAATAACACCTTTTGCAGCTTCAATATCCTTCGCATTTTCACTGAGGATATCATCCGCTGAGTCAATAAGAGCATCCGCCATTGCATAAAGTGCTTCGTTTTTCTTTTCACTTGTAAGCTTTGTAAGGACACGTTTTGCAGCCTTTGCCTGTTTCAATATTTCAAGTGTTGTCATTTTATTCGCCTGCCTTTTTAAGAAACCTTGTTCCGACCGATTTGCCGTCAACTATATCGTAGAGCACATAAGGGTTTTCACCGTTTGCAATAACCATATCGCAACCCTTTGATGTGCTGATTTCAGCCGCACGGATTTTTGTTTTCATTCCGCCCGTACCGAGACTTGAGCCTTTATCACCTGCAAGTGATCTGATTTCATCGGTAATTTCAGACACAACAGAAATAAGAGTTGCATCAGAATTTTTGTGCGGATCAGAAGTGAAAAGACCGTCAATATCAGAAAGCAGAATAAGAAGATCTGCCTTCACACTAACAGCAACCATTGCAGAAAGTGTATCGTTATCACCAACCTTGATTTCATCCGTTGAAACCGTATCATTTTCGTTAATGATCGGCAAAGCTGAAAACTCAAGGAGTTTATTCATTGTATTGATGAAATTATTATATCTGTCTGCATGCTCAAAGTCATCACCCGTCATAAGTAGCTGAGCAACGGTATGATTATATTCCGAAAAAAGTTTATCATAAGTATACATAAGCTCACACTGACCGACTGCCGCTGCCGCCTGCTTGCCTGCGATATCGGTAGGCTTTGACTTAAGCTGAAGCTTTCCCGTACCCATTCCGATTGCTCCTGATGTTACGAGAATAATATCGTTCCCTGCATTTTTAAGGTCGCTCAAAACCTTGCAGAGTTCTTCAACCCTGCGTATATTCAGCAATCCGCCTGCATGTGCAAGCGTTGATGTTCCGACTTTTACAACAATTCTCATTTTAATATCCTCTGTTATTTCAATATTTTCAATGCGTTTTTATAAAAAATCATTTCGTTTTCTTCTTGTGAAAGATTAAGACCAAGAAGAAAATCTTTTTCTGTCTTCGGGCTGTTCCACGGCGAATCACTTCCGAAAAGTATTTTGTCTGCTCCGTGATTTCTGATAATACATCTGCACTGTTCAGGTGAAATAAACTTTGAAACAAAAGAAGTGTCAAAGTTAATATTTGTCCCTACAAGATGCTTTTCAACTTCATCCCAATTCATAAATGCACCTAAATGAGCCGCAATAATATATTTACCCGAAACATATTCAAGTGTATTTTTAAGTCTGTCCGGCTGACAATGAATCGGCTCCGGCATTCCGTAGTCAAATCCCGTATGAAGCGTTACATACAGACCGAGGTCTTCCGCTTTTCTGAGAATTTCAAGCGAACGCGGACTGTCAACATAAAAAGACTGATATTCCGGATGAAGCTTGATTCCTTTGAATCCGTTTTCTTTTATTCCTTCAAGTATATATTCCCAATCACTTTGTTCAGGGTGAAGAGAAGCAAAAGAAATCACTTTTTCGTTACGGACCTGTTTTGCAAACTCATTTATCGATTTCGTTTGTGTCGGCTTTGTGGCGATAGGAAGAATAACGGACATATCAACACCGTTTCTTTCCATTGAACTGACCAAACTGTCAACCGTACCTCTTGTGTAATGTCTGTACCTTACTCCCTGAAAATTAACTATACTGTTGCTCAAAGAGCGTACCGCCCCTGCCGCAATTTTATCCGGGAAAAGGTGGGTGTGAAAGTCTATCAACATTTTAAATACCTTCTATTCTGCTTTTTATTAATAGCATTCACAAATCAACGTTGATTAATGACGAATATTTTAACACATCTTGCATAATTATGCAAGAAAAACCGCAACAAAGTGCGGTTTTTCTTAGTTCTGTTTTCGTACGATTTTATATTCATCGTCAGGCTCATAATAAGGGCAATCATAGTAAGATGCACTTAAAAACTTGATATATTCATCCTCGTCGAGGTTCATTGAGCAGTAATAATAATCCTCAATCTCGTCATAGCAGAAATTATTACAGCTTTCGCAGTTTGTTTTACCGGGCATCATAACACCTCCGTGAAAATAATACCACTATCCTCCTCTTTTGTCTACAGTAATTTCGAGCGCATCTGTTTTAAAATCACTTTTTCACGTCTGCTGACCTGCACCTGAGTCATACCGAGTTTTTTCGCTATCACAGTCTGCGTTAAACCTGAATAATACCTCATTCTTATTATTTCCTTATCCCTTCCGTCAAGCTCACTCATTACCTGTTCAAGAGCGATTAATGTTGACACACTTTGTTCGTGAGAATCCACGGGAATATCAAACTGATTTTCACTTTCATCGTCCTGCATCGTCATAGAAAGAACAGGCATTGAAGCGGTTATTGCCTGAACAGTTTCATACTCATCAAATCCGAGCCGTTCTGCAATTTCCTTAACCGTCGGTTCTCGGTTGAATTGCTTTATAAACACTTCTTTTTCGTAGCTTATTTTCCTTCCCTTTTCCTTAAGCGAACGGCTTACACTTACTGTTCCGTCATCGCGGAAAATTCGTTTCATTTCGCCAAGTATGACAGGCACGGCATAGGTAGAGAAGCTGAAGCCTCTTTTCTCATCAAACCCGTCCACAGCCTTTATAAGACCGACACAACCTGCCTGAAAAAGGTCTTCATATTCGACTCCCCTGCCTCTGAGCTTATGAGCACACGAGTGAACGAGCCCGAGGTTCGATTCAATTTTTTCGTCCCTTGTTTCAGAACTGATTATCATATCCCTGCACGCCCGTTTACGGTTTTATACATTGTCACAGTCGTTCCCTTTTCAGGCTTTGAGTGAACGGTAATTTTGTCGGTAAAGCTTTCCATAACTGCGAATCCGAGACCGGCACGTTCACCGCCAAGGGTTGTAAAAAGTGGTTCCATTGCCTGCTTTACATCAACGATTCCGCATCCCTTGTCCCTGATGCTTATCCTTACCCGCCTGTTTTCGAAAACAGTGACACATATGTAAATCTTACCCACAGACTGCGGATAAGCATGAACAATACAATTAGTGACAGCCTCGCTGACAGCCATTTTTACATCCGAAATCTCATCAAGCGTGGGGTCAAGCTGTGCCATAAAAGCGGCAACAGTTGAACGTGCAAAGCTTTCGTTTACGGATTTAGAATCCAGAGTCATCCTCATTTCATTTATTTTCTGCATTGTTTACATCCTCCCTTTTGCTTATTTTTGCTATTTTTTCAAGCCCTGCAAGCTGCATTATCCGATATACCTGAGGCGAAAGATTTGAAACAATCAGCTTTCCTCCCAAGGGTTGAATAGTTCGGAATCTGCCCATGACAAGACCTATTCCCGACGAATCCATAAAGGTTACATCGCCAAAATCAAGCTTCAGTGTCTTTGGTTTATTTCGCCCGATTGCTTCGTCAATTTCAAGCCTTAAAGCTGCGGCGGTGTGATGGTCAATTTCGCCTTCAAGAAAAGCGGTTACTCTCTGTTTTGTTGAAATAATTTTAACGGGCATTAATATTCCTCCTGAAAAAGAAAAAATCCTCTATCCGAAAGGATAAAGGATTTAAGATAAATATTTTGTTGAATCAAGACCGTAAACGGTGACTATTTTTGTAAATTTTTGATATCTGATGCAAGATAAAGCGAACCGCAAACAAGAACGACTGAATTTTCGTCCGCTTTTTTCAATGCCTTTGCATATGCTTTTGCACAGTCGTCAACGGGCTTTGCTTTTACACCGTAAGTCTTAAGCTCAGCCGCAAGCTCTTTTGCTGTCAGCGAGCGTGGATTTGAAACGGTTGTTGTGTAAATCTTCTGACACAGCGGAGCTAATTTTTCGGCACAGTATTTATAGTTCTTATCTTTCATCATGCCGAAAACCGCGATTATCTTCTTGTCAGAATAGTGCTTTTTGAGTGTATAGCAAAGTGCATCCACACCCTCGGCATTGTGACCGCCGTCAATGATAACAAGAGGATTTTTTGAAATAATTTCGACTCTTGCAGGGATTTTCAGCGATGAAATACCATCAATCATATTTTTAGCTGAAACATTCCAACCGTTGTTTTTCAGAACATTGATTGCTGAAATTGCAGTTGAGAAGTTATAAATCTGATGTTTACCCGCAAGAGGAATTTTAAAAGTACAGCCTGCGTAGATAATCGTTGAACCGTCGAATTCTTCAAGAACAAGTCGGATTCGGCCAAGGTCAGAATGAGTGTAATTACAGCCGGATTCTTTTGCCTTTTCTTTTACAAAACGTTCAACGGCAAAATCAGGCTGAGGATAACCGACAACGTGACCGCCCTCTTTGAAAATACCGCATTTGTGTGCAGCGATTTCAAGGATTGAATCGCCTAAAATATCGGTATGGTCCATTGAAATTGAAGTGATAACACTTACCTCTGACTTTTTGATTATGTTCGTTGAGTCAAGCGTACCGCCAAGGCCGACCTCAAGAACAACGATATCACATTTTTCCTGACTGAAATATAGAAACGCTGCGGCAGTTATGATTTCAAACTCCGTAGGTTCAATGTTTTTCTTTTTAAGTTCTTCAATTACAGGAACAATTTTTGCAACGATATCCGCAAAGTCCTGTTGAGGAATCATCTGCGAATTAATCTGAATTCTTTCACGGAAATCAACAACAAACGGTGACGTAAAAAGACCGACTTTATACCCTGCCGCCTGAAGCATATTGGCAATCATAGTGCAGGTTGAGCCTTTACCGTTGGTGCCTGCGACGTGAACATACTTAAGATTATCCTGCGGATTATCAAAAGCTTCACACAATGCTGTTATTCTCTCCATACCCGGTTGCGAGCCGAATTTCATTCGTGAATGTATAAATTCAAGAGCTTCATTATAGTTCATAAAATCACTCATTTCAAAATATAAAAACATTTTACCATTATTTGATTTATATAGCAAGAAAAAAATCGTCTTTCTTTTTTGGAATATTGACCTCTTTTCGTTATTGTGCTAATATAGAACTATTCAAAGGAGGTTTATGTATGAAAAAATTTAAATCAATAATCAGTATTATCCTTGTAATTATACTTGTATTAAGCTGTTTTATGACATCTGCAACAGCTGAAGAAATATACGAAGAACCAGTTGTGACAACTGTAAGGATGATGAATTTTAATGTTGCAGGTCTGCCTAAACTCGACGGAACCGATGGTTCCGGCAACACGGCAGTAATGGCAGAATATATTAACTCAAATAATTTTGACATCGTAGCCGTACAAGAAGATTTCAGTTATCACAATTCTCTTGTAAGCAACCTAAACGGTTACAACTATCAGACAAACTTTTCAGGCAACATACCCGGCGGTGACGGTTTGAATGTCTTCACAAAAAATATGCCAATTTACAACGAAGGTCGCTATCAGTGGATTGATTCTTACGGCGATATTTCTGAAGGTGATACGCTTACACCAAAAGGTATATTGTACTCAGTAATTTACATCGGTGACGGAATCTACGTTGATTTCTACGATATACATGCAGATGCATTTGATGGTGATGGCTCTATCAGGGCACGAGAAAGTAACTATCGTCAGCTCATGGCACTTGTAGAAGAAAATTCAAAAAAATATAACCGCCCTATCATCATAACAGGAGATTTCAATCACTTCCTTCACGCACAACCGGAAATCAACAGCAATATGTATTCCATTTTTCACGAAAACGGTGGTTTTCGCGATGCATGGATTGAAGTTCACAACAATGGCGATTACTTCAACTTTTCCGAATGGTTTGAAACCGGTACTCCGTATTGGGGTGAATGGGATTCTGTTGAAAAATTCCTCTACCGCAACGGAGGCGGTATCGAAATAGACGCAGTTGACTTCAAATACACATGGATAAAAAATGCTGCAGACGAGCACACATCTGATCATGCCGCTGCAGAATGTACATTCCAATTTACAAAAACAAACGACTTCGTTGAAATGAATCAGGACATTGAGGTGGTTAAACAGCATCCTTTGCGAAATGTATTTAATACAATCAAATGGATATTAAAGGATTTATACTACATCCTTTCAAACATAGATCAGCTGATAGATATGATTAAATAATAAAAAAGGTTAGTGCAGTGCACTAACCTTTTTTATTATTTCTTAAGCTTTGCAAGGCTTTCGTCGATCATAGCAATCTTATCACGAATCTTCTTTGCTGCTTCACGCTGACCTTCAACAACTGCTGCAGGTGCTTTTGCAACGAAGTTTTCGTTATTGAGCTTCTTGTCAATAAACTCAAGTTCCTTGAGCTCCTTTGCCTTTTCCTTTTCAAGGCGTGCAATTTCAGCCTCAAAGTCAACAAGGTCACCCATCGGGATATAAACCTTAGCATCTGTTGTAACAACGCATACAGCATCGTCAAACTCGAAGCTATCG
>JAZRNR010000043.1:0-2451 GCA_045648305.1 Acutalibacteraceae bacterium | reverse complement strand
AGGTAAATTCTGTCCCGATTGCGGATCACCCAAGCCTGCAGAAGCAGAAGGCTGGACATGCAACTGTGGTGCAGTTAATAAGGGTAAATTCTGCCAGAACTGTGGCTCACCGAAGCCTGCAGGAGCACCTCTTTATCAGTGTGACAAGTGTGGCTTCAAGCCCGAGGATCCACACAATCCCCCGAAATTCTGTCCCGAATGCGGTGACATTTTCGACGGCTCGGATATTAAATAACCAAACATATGGAGGGAAATGCTATGGAGCCTTTCACAGGAATTCATTTTGACGGACACTTTTATGCCGATGTGGCTGAAGGCGGTATGACGTTGCTTTCTGAAATCAGCTTTACCGCAACTCTCAATTATGTGATTTCAGACCAAAGCAAGCTCAATACTATGTTCGGCGGTCAGCTTCCCGTTGATATCTTAAAAAGGGAAGCATCACTCTCGGTTGAAAGAGTTTTTACAAAGCTTTTTGAGGGCGGATGCTCACTTGATGAGCTGAAGTATAAGACCGCAACTCAGGCGAGTACGGTATTGCAGGAGTCCAACTTTTCCGATTGGGAGGGCAGAGCAGGCGTCAGACTTACGGAAATCAGCGATATGGTTATTACGCTTGACCCAAGCACGGAAAAAATGCTGTCAAATATGGCGGCAATGAATTCCGTACCTGCACCCGCACCGACGGCACCTGCACCGAGCGGCAGCTGGAAATGCACCTGCGGTGCTGTGAGTAACGGTAATTTCTGCCCCGATTGCGGAAGCAGAAAACCCGTCAGCGCACCGCTTTATCAGTGCGACAAGTGCGGCTGGCAGCCTGAGGATCCTCACAATCCTCCGAAGTTCTGCCCCGAATGCGGTGACATTTTCAACGAAAACGATGCGAAATAATTAAATTAAAAATTTTATAAAGGAGATATTTATTATGGGACTTTTTGACAAGAAATTTTGTGACATCTGCGGTGAGAAAATAGGTCTTCTCGGCAACAGAAAGCTTGAGGACGGTAACCTTTGTAAGGATTGCGCAAAGAAGCTTTCACCGTTCTTTGATGAAAGAAGACACTCAACAGTTGACCAGATCAAGCAGCAGCTCGCTTACAGAGAGCAGAACAAGCAGGTTCTTGCAGGCTTCTCATCAACAAGATGCTTCGGTGAGGGTAAGAAGATTTATCTTGATCAGAGAAACGGCACGTTTGTTGTTTCCCGTCTTTCACCCGGGAATTGGAGCGAAGAGAATCCCGACGTTATGCAGCTCTCACAGATCAGCTCAATCAATCTTGATATTGATGAGGACAGAGATGAAATCTATACTCAGGGCAAGGACGGTCAGCGCGTAAGCTACACTCCGCCGAGATACAAATACTACTATAACTTTGACCTCAAGTTTATCGTAAATCATCCCTATTTTGATGACTTCACGGTAAGACTTAATGACAGACGTGTTGAGGGTATGGGTACAATGGAATACAACCGTTTCCAACAGATGGCTATGGAAGTTATCGGCACACTTCTTCCGGGTCAGGCAATGCCGAATATGGGTATGCCTATGAACAACGGTATGAATATGGGCATGAATAACGGCTACGTTCCCGCTAACGGTATGGGCATGGGTATGAACAACGGAATGCTTATGAATAACGGATATGCTCCCGCTAACGGTATGGGCATGGGTATGAATAACGGTATGCCTATGAACAACGGCTACAACCAGCCGATGAACAACGGTTACGGTCAGCAGATGAATCAGGGTTATGCTCAGCCGATGAATAACGGCTATAACCAGCAGATGAATCAGGGCTACAATCAGCAGCCTCAGTACGGTCAGCCTGTACAGCCTCAGGCTCAGGGTCAGTGCCCGTTCTGCGGGGCACCTCTCACAGGCGGCGCTTTCTGCACAAACTGCGGTGCAAAATTGACAGACTGATTTTAAATGAAAAAAACAATAATTATTGCAATCGCTGTTTTTACAGCGGTTGCAGTACTCGTTACGGCAGGTGCTTTTATGTTCAAGTGGTTTAAGCACAGACACATTCTCGACGGTCCTGGTATGGAGCGCCCTCTTTGCTATACCATTACCTCCTGCAGGTACTATACAGGCGGAGGTATGGACGGCGGCTCGTCTTCCATAGAGGTTTACATAGGCGAAGATAATAAAGTTTACCTGTCATATTATGATTGTCCCTATATCGGTGCCAAGGAGAAAAGCTATACGATTGAGGTCGGTGAGGATGCTCTGAATGAAATTCAACAGGCATTTTATAACCGCAAATGTCTCTCATGGGGAAAGCTTCCGAAAAGCGATTTAGAGCTTCTTGATGCTCCGCAGACAACGCTGAGCGTTACTTACGGTGACGGAGAAATGTATTCGGTTTCAAGCTCTGATGAGATACCGGGAGAGGGCTATAAAATTTTCGGCGAAATCTATTCTATTTTAATTTTATACACACAAGG
>JAZRNR010000042.1:0-16203 GCA_045648305.1 Acutalibacteraceae bacterium | reverse complement strand
CGCAAAACTCAGAAATCTTTTCAGGGTTTTTCTTTCATCGTTGTTTAATTTTCAAGGTGCTTACCTGCTACCGAAGGGCTCTTGCCCTCGCGACAGCTTTGCTATTATATCAAACACCCCCTCCTTTGTCAACACTTTTTTTAATATTTTTTTATTATTTTTCCTACTCTTTCAACCCTTCCGCGTGTTCCTCGCTTATCTCGTGTTTTTTGCCTCTTCGGGATACTATATGTTGGTTTTATTTACCTTTTATCTTCTTTCTTCTATATATGGTATGTTGATTTATTTTTTGCTTTCTTTGATAAAACAGGTCATTCCTTTTTTAATATCGCTGTTTTCGGGACGGGAAACCCGTCCCCTACTGACCCTTGTTTCAATCATCCGGTGAAGACGGTCGTCCCTACGTGATTGATTGAAACAGGGTTCGTAGGGTCGATTCACGAATCGACCACTGAATCATATCAAATTTTAAAGGGACGTCGTCCCATACACGGTTAATTTGAGTCAGGATTTGTAGGAGAAGATATTATCTTCCCGTTAATCTTACACTTTTTCTAACGGGAGCATAATATGCTCCCCTACGAAATCTATTGAAATCAAGTGTTAAATTGCAACATCGTATACCTCTTACTTCTTCACTATTACATCTTACCTCAAAAATATCCTCCCGTCACGGCTTCGCCGTGCCACCTTCCTTTAGTTTTTGATGGGACGGGAAACCTGCCCCTTACGGTTAATCTTCCGAAATAGTTCCTGTTGGGAAAGATATTATGTTTCGCTATATACACAATTGAATTTTCAATGTTAGGGGTTGCATTTTGTCACGGATTGTCTTATAATCTTATAGGTTAAAAAAATAACAATGCTAACGGAGGTTTTCAAAATGAAAAAAGAAGTTTTAGTTGAAACATCTGCACGTCACGTTCACGTTTCAAAGGCAGACCTTGAGACACTTTTCGGTGCAGGTTACGAATTGACAAAGAAGAAGGATCTTTCACAGCCCGGTCAGTACGCTTGCGAAGAAAGAGTTCAGGTTATCGGCGCTAAGGGCAGCTTCCCTGCTGTTTCAATCCTTGGTCCCACACGTCCCGACACACAGCTTGAGCTTTCAGCTTCTGATGCTCGTTCAATCGGGGTTGATGCTCCCTGCCGTGAATCAGGCGACGTAGCAGGCAGCGGTGCTTGCAAGCTTGTTGGTCCTAAGGGTGAGGTTGAGCTTAAGGAAGGCGTTATCGTTGCAAAGCGTCACATCCACGCTACTCCTGCTGATGCAGAGAAGTACGGTCTCAGCGACAAGCAGATTGTTGACGTTAAGGTTGAGTCAGACGGACGTACACTTACATTCGGTGACGTTATCGTTCGTGTTAACCCGGCTTATGCTCTTGCAATGCACATTGACACAGACGAGTCAAACGCAGCATTCGCAACACCCGGCATGATGGGCGAAATCCTCGCATAATCAGCTTAATAAAAAATTAAAGGAACTTGGATTTCTCCGAGTTCCTTTTTCTTTATGCTATTTTACCAGAACAGTCAGGACACCGTTAACCTCGCCCTGATATTCACCGTCCGAATATGCCTGTGCGGTATAGGAGCATTTGAATTCGCCTTTGCCGACGACTGCGGAAAGCTTATCCTTTTCAAGATACTGTCCCGGCTTTATCATCGGTGAAGTGTAAATCATTTCGCCCTTTGCATTATAAATCATAAACTGCAAGTCGTACCCGCAGCTTTCGGGATTTTCGAGCATTACGTCGCCAAGCGAATACGGATTTTCAAAAACAATCTTTTTGTTTATAAGATAGCGGATTTCGCCTTCGGGCACTTCCGTTATATGCAGACTTTCGTCAACATCGGGCAGGACACCGTCACACACCTCTCCGCCCTGAGCCAAGCTGAGCCGCATTTTCGGCACCGCCTGAACAAGGGTCAGCGTTGACAGAACGATTGCAAGCAGAGAAACCGCAACGACGACCGCAATTTTCAGTTTTGGTTTTTTATCTGACATCTTCATCAACACCGACGCTCAGCTTAACATGAGCGTATTTTGTTCCGATCTTTTTATTTGTTTCTTTATCGTATGCATTAACGGCAACCTTCACTCTGTGAGTGCCGTATGCAACTTCTTTGAAAAGCTTCACTTCGTTGATTTCTTTTTCGCTTTCAATTCCGAGCGAACGGTAAAGCACCTCGCCGTCCTTGTCAAAAACGGTTGCAACAAGGACATAATCCTCTTCGTTAGGATTGCCGAAGCAAAGCTCCTCTATCTCCCCGTTATCGCCGACAGGAATTGAAGAATTGATATAAAAATCAAACTTTCTGCTTCCCTTTGCATCAAGAGTTTCGATGAAAACATTTTGCTGCTGAGAGTTAAATGCAGATTCTTTCGCAATAACACTGCTTTCAATTCTGCCGTTGAATTCATAATTTCTGATTTCGGAAGGAACATTGAAAACTGTCGCGTGAGTAAGCACAGATATTCCGAAAACAAGAACAACTATCGGCAGAACTACAAAAAGAATTATTCGGGTGTAATTGAACGAGCCAAGAAATTCCTTGCTTGTATAATAGCTTACCTTTGCCCAGACTTTTTTGAACAGCTCTGCAAGTTTTTTCAGTTCACTTGAACGCTTTTCTTTGCCGAGGACTTTCTTCTCAAATTTTTCATCCTTCGCCTTTTGCTTTTCACGGCGTTTGCGGATATCCTCGCTCTTTTTCGCACGCTCACGCTCAGCCTTAAGCCTTTCTTCCTGCACACGCTGTGCCTGTTTTGCGGCTTCGGCCTTCTTTTTTTCAAGCTCTTTTTTTGATTTGTTCGGGATATTCTTCCCTGAATTAGTTGTGCCTGCGACAGACTTACCTGCCGCAGGCTTCTTTTTCTTATCAGACATAAAAATCAGCTTCCCTTATTCCCAAGGAAATTTTTCGATACCCCACACCTGCGGATAACGGTTGACCTGAACTGCATCGACCTGAACGAGAACCTTAAGAGTTACACCTTCAACGATTGCCGAAGTGTCAAAGCTCTTTTCGTCAAAGCCTGTTATGAATTCCGCAGTTCTGAATGATGCTTCGCCCGAATTATCTTCGCCTGCATAGTAAACCGAATAGTCCGCATCGCGGTTATCAAACCAGCCGTTCGCAAACACATAAGGAACCGCAACTGCGTTCTGTGCAACCGTTCCGTCTGCGAGAGTCCACTGATGATTCATTGTAACACGGACACAGGCCTTTGCACCGCTGTGGGCAACATTTGCACGAAGGTTTCCGAGATAATTCACGTCGTCCTTATTCAGGCTGAGGATATAAAGTCCGTTTTCATCCTTGTATTCGTCAGCACTTACTTTTTCTTCACCGTCAAGGAAATAAACATCTGCACTGACTTCGAAAGAGCTGAGGCTGAAATTCTGAAGCAAGGATGTGCGGGATACAAACCAAGCAAATGAAGAACCGACAACAGCAATAAGCGCAACGATTGCAACGATTATTACAACTGCCTTTTTATTAAATTTATGCAACATCCCTGTTCACCTCGCTTTTTATCTTTCTGCCGCACCGTCAACATCCTGAGTTGAAATCAAAGTAAATTCAATATCGTAAGAGTCGAGGGTAGCTGAACCTTTAAGCTCATCCTTCACTTCATCGTACTCAATCCATGATGCGATTTTCACCGTTGTGATTTCGCCCGGATTAAGGAGAATGTAGTGTCCGCCGTTTCCGTCTTCACCGACGTTATATTCGTTAAGCGCCTCATCCGTCAGTTCGGGAAGAGAAGCTTCGATTGTCTTTTTTACACTTCCGTCAACAGCTGTAGCATCCGAGAAGAAAAACCAGCGGAAGCCTTCACCGCTTCCTGTGTTGACAGCGTCTGCATAAATTCTTGCAGGAATTGTACCTGAATTGTAAACCGAAATTTCTTCGACATTTACAACCTTGTCAAAAAGAACTTCGTCCTTGTCCGCAAACTTTGTTGCACCGTTGAACACAACTTTTGACTTTGTATTGAAAGAGGTATCCACCGACAAGTCACCGAAAATAAATGTATCTCCGCTGTCAATTACACCGCTGTTATAAAACCACGCTGATGTTGTTGACATCAAGGAAAAATATCCGACACACATAACAAGAATAAGAGCCATAATTACGGCAGATATTTTTCTTATTTTACTCATCGCTGTCACCTCGCTTCTTTTTGGATTTTGTTTTTATTACCGCAGAGTTGATTGCAACAAGTGCAACAGCAACCACTGCAAGGATTATTAATCCTGTTGAACGTGAAAAATTAAGGAAAAAGATTGAAAGATAACCGAGAAGCGGAACCTTATACCACATCTTTCCGACAATTCTTTCAGCTTCGCTCGGCATCGGGTCGTCCGAATTGTTTGCATCGCCCTTTGTTGTCACCGTTCGGTTTTCAACGTCGATTCCGACAACACGGTGAGTGAAAAAATACTTCCCGTCCGTTGAGCGTACGGTCACAACATCGCCGACCTCAAGCTCTTCGAAGCTTACAGCCTTTACAAAAACGATGTCGCCGCGGACAAGCGTATCCTCCATACTGGGGCTTGTTACGGCATAACCCTTTGCACCTGAAAAAAGATTGAAACCGATAAACACAACCGCAACCAAAGTCAGGATTGCAAAGAAATTAAACAAAACATTTCTGATACGGATTTTCACTTTTCAGCGCTCCTTATTTGCCGATACCTGAAACGTCGTAGCTGTCGATTGAAGACCAGGTTACATTTTCAGCCTGCTTGGATTCAAAAGAAACCTTCACGTTTATCTTTTTGCCTGAGTACGCATCGGAGATATCGTCCTTATAGGCAATTTTTGAAATTACGGGGATTTTACCGACGAAAGCGGAAATTGCAGGCAAGGAATCAATATCCGAAACCGTATCCGAGCCGTAAGAATTTCCGACATAATAGAAATAGCTCAAACCGCCGATATTGACATCCTTCGCCCAGGCATTCGTTGCAAATTCAACGATGATATCGTCTTCCTCACTTGCGGAGTAAACGACCTGTCTCGGGCTGCCCGTGCGGTAGCTTGTGTATTCGATTGAAACACGCACCTGCGTGTCTGTTGTGGAATGGTTTTCAATCTGGAGTGCTGCTGAATTTCCGTCAACATTTATGAGGTTGTCGCCCTGCATAATGATTGTATTTTCAGCAGGAATCAGATCGGAAAGATTTGCTGAAAGAACGCTGCTGACGAGCGAAACAGAAATACTTTGCTCACGTTTTTCCGATGATGCAAACCACGCATACGAACTACCTGACATCATAAGACCAATTACTACGGCCAAGGAAGCAACAAGTATTATTATTCTTTTAATCATATCTTTATCTTCCTTTCCGTTAAGAATCGTTCAATTTCTATCGCCGCCCAGGCAACATATAAAACTGCGATTATAATTTTTGCTGCTGTGTGCTTAAGCACGGAAGCAACATAGCCGAGCAAGGGAATCGCCATTTTCACCTTACCGACAGCCAATGAAGCTGATGTCGGTTCAAGGTCTTCAATTTCGTTTGCATCACCTTTTGTTGTGAAAAGATAATTGTCCTTATCAATCGCAACAATTCTGTGGGTAAAGCTTTGGTTTTTTATATCATCTGTGAAGGTGACAACATCGTTCACCTGATAATCTTCAAAATTACTGTACGGTTTAACGTAAACCATACTGCCTTGCGGAATTATCGGTGCCATGCTTCCCGTTTCGATTGCATATGCCTTGTAGCCAAGAATTGACGGAAACCATACTATACCGACCGCAACAAGCGAAAACAGCAGAACAACCGCTGTCAGCAATGCGCTAATTTTTTTCTTCGGGGTCGCCATTACTCTCTTCCTTTTTCTGAATTTTGCTTTCAGCAATCAAGCTGACAAGATTAACGGCTTCGCCGAATGTAATAAAAATCAACGGAAGTACGATAACAAAGAAAATCACGTTAGGATTACGGAAAACTCCGATAAAAGAACCGCTTACCGTGCCAAGGTCATAAACGACCTTTCCGACAAGCTGTGACTGCCAGACCTTAGTCTTATCGACCTCGTTGTTATGGTCACCTTTCGTTGTGAAATACGGTGCGTTATCGTCACCGCCATACTCAATCTCGACAATTCGGTGGGTATTAACCTTTCCCGAAATATCCTTATCCAAGGAATAAAAACTGATTACATCGCCAACCACAAGCTCCCTTGCGTCGACTTTTTTTGTTACAACCACCGTTCCGATTTCATACTCGGGAACCATACTGCCGGTCTGCACCTGAAGAAGGCTGAAGCCGAAAACGCTCGGCACCTTACCTGCAGAAGCGTTCAGGACACAAAGAAAAACAACAAGTCCGAAAACGAAAAGCAAAGCCGAAAAGGCGGTAAAAACACGCGTTAAAATACTCTTGACTTTCTTCATCTTTTAACCGATACGCTGTGCGCTGATATTAATGCTTCCGAGGCTTGACTTGCTACCGCCGACCGAAGCAGGAGTTTCCTCAGAAAGACCGATTTCGTAGTAAATTGCAAACCTATCCGCAGACGATGACTGCTGATTGGCAAGAGAAAGGGCACTGAATATCTTTCCATCATTATTATAGATTTCAGTAAGAGGAACATATTCTCCACCGGATGATGCAAGCTGAGTTCCATTAACATAGCTGATTGTTCCGTTTGATGCTGTTTTCTTTATCAGCGAGTAAACAGAGTACTTTATGCGGACATTATCCCTAAGCTCCTCCGGCATATCTGCAGGCAGGTCATCGATAGAAAAGTTCATCTTAAGCTTATCTGCTGTTTTTGTTGTAACTTCAAACTTGTACTTGTTATATTCTCCCGGAACAAAATCAGTAAGCTCGATGTTACCGGGAAGAGGCTGATATTTACCGCTTTCATCTGCCTGATAGAAGTTAACCTTGAGTGTTTCACCGCTGATGGATGCTTTGTACTCATTAAGGTTTGTTGAAAAATTCGTTGTAAACCAGGCGAAAGAAACAGCAACAAGAGTAAGGGCTGATGCCACTACCATTATTAAGTTTTTAATCAGAGATGAATACTTTTTCATAGCTGCATCAACCCCCTTTCATTTATTTTCCGATTGCACTCCAGATGTTTCTGAGACCCCAGACCTCTTCCTCTTCAACGAGTGAGAGTGTGAGAGAAACTGACTTTGCACCCTGTGCATTTACGAGGATACCCTCATTTGCAACATCCTGAGTTGCAAGTGTATTGCCGTTTTCGTCAACAGCAACAACATTGAATCCGTAGCCTGCAGGAAGGTGCATATTCACATAAAGAGCACCGTCTGCAAGTGTAACAGCTGCGATATCAACCGGCTGAGCTTCTGCCGTTGTGAAGAAGTCGAATGCCGTTGAATCTTCGCCGACCTTTGTTTTGAGCATTACACCGATAAGCTCGTCTGCGATTTCTGCTTTTTCATCTGCAACGATTGTGCAGCTTACATCAACCGCACTTGACTCAAGCGGATTCATATAAAGAGCAACTTCGTTCTTTGTGCCTGCATAATCAGCTGTCGGAAGAAGCGTTACCTTAACGTCCGGAGTCTTTTCAAGCTTGACTTCGTTTGAATTAACCGTCTGGTCAACAACGATGTCTGTGTAATTATAAACTGTACCTGCACTTAAGCCTGCGAGGTATCTTACTGTCATTGCAGCAAACTGAACGCCTGTTGCGAACTTAGCAGAGCCGTCCTTTGCGATTGTTTCGGGTACGGGATAACCGCCGAGCGAAACAAATCCGTTTATTTTTGCATTTATAAGCTTTTCGGTTGTAAGAGCAGAAACTGCATCCTCGTCATTTTCTGTTCGTGAAATTCTTGAATCGCAGTAAGCGTTTGCAACCTTCACGTTCTCGTTTGCCGTGCCGATGATGTTGCCTGACTTGCCGTCAGCCTCAACCATATTTGCAAAGATTACTCCGTCAAGAGTCGCGAATGAAGCTTCGCCCACGATACCGCCGACAGACTTACCGCCGAGAACATATGCAGTTGAAGTTACGTTGAGGATTTCTGCATTTGTTGCAGAACCGACAACGCCGCCTGTTGCAAAACCGTTTTCGCTGACAACCTTACCGCTTGTTACGGTATTCTTAATAACTGCACCGTTGATTGCACGACCTGCAAGAATACCTGCATCCTGCTTTGTGCCGTTTGCATTAACCTGAGCAATTACGAAACAGCTTTCAACAGTACCGCCGTCAATTACAGCAGCAACTGCACCGACTGAATCTGATTCATTATCCGCAACATCGAAGCCTGCGAAACCGACGTTTGTAAGCACACCGCTTACTCTGCCGAAGAGGCTTGTGCCCGAATAGTCATAAAGAACAAAGCCGTTACCGTCAAGATTTCCTGCGAAATCTGCTCCGCCTTCAAATCCTGCAAGGCTGATATCGTTTGTGAGGACGTAATACTTGCCCTCGTTTGAATTGTTAAGCATAAATCCGAAGTCATCCGCTGTTGCGATTCGATACGGATTTTCCTTTGTGCCGTTGCCCTGAAGTGCTTCGTCGGATGTTATTCCGATTGCAATTTCAAGACCGCCCGAGTATACAAAGACGAGCTTTGCAGACTCATTGACTGTTGAAGTAAGTCTTACTGCAGAATTTTCTGCCTTGTATTCAACAAGTCCATCAACGTCAGAAGTGATATTTTCAAGAGTGAACACTCTTCCACCCGCTGTGAATGACTTGTAAGTACCTGTTGCATTATTAAGAACAATGCTGTTTTCGGGAAGTGTTGCAAACTCTGTTGTAAGCTCAACAGTTTCATATACACTTTCACCGACCTTATATGCGAGTGAGCTGAGGTCAGTTACCGCATATTCGCTGTTACGGTAAGCGTTGAACTGTTCAGCACCGAATGCACCGAGGTCGTTCTGATATGAAGAATAGTAAACATTAAGGAACACATCATTCTTCACATTTTCATTATCAACAGCAACTGCCTCAGAAACCTCACCGATTACAAGAGCCTTGACGTCGTCGCCCTTGATATCTGCTGTAATAACAGTTTCAGTTACAAAGTTACGGTTAAGCTTATCGAATGCATCGCCAGCGTTTTCTGAAGAAATCTGTGCGATTACGCCCGAAGCAACCTTTGCACCTTCAACCTCACCGCGGACAACAGAACCGTTTACGGAAAGAGCCTTCGGAGCTGAGATTCTGCCTGCGAAACCGCCTGCAAAATCTGCCTTGACATTGACGTCAGCGTCAACGTTTACGATGTTTGCCGGTTCAGCCTTGACTGCACCGATAACACCGCCGGCAACTGTTCCGGATACAACAGTTACGTTGTTAAGCTCTGAATTCTTGATAAGGCCGTCATATACACCTGCTGCACCGCCCGCAATTTCAAGAGTTGCGCTTGTTGAGTCAAGTGTTGTTGAAACCTCAACATTGTTGAGAGTTACATCTTCGATAATTGTTGACTGTGCAATACCGACAAGACCACCTGCAACAGAACCTGACTGAGTTGTTACAACCTTTGCATTGTTTACTGTCACATTTTTGATTGTTGTGTCGTTTGCACGTCCGATGAGAACACCTGCATCAGCCGAAGCTGTGATGTCTGCACCGTTTATTACAAGGTCTGTGATAACCGCACCGTCAGTTGCTCCGAAGAGACCGCCGAAGGTTTTGCCGTTCATACGAAGACCTGTGATTGAATGAATCTTTCCGTCGTAGAGACCTGAGAAGTTACCGTTGAATGCAACCTCTGTGTTGCCGATTGTTACAATACCGTTGCCGACATTGTAGAACGAACCGCCGAATTCGTAATCAGCATCTGTGAGTACGATATCCTCTGCGAGAACGAAGTATGCATTCTGATCAGCGTATTCTGCCATTGCTTCAAGGTCATATGCATCCTTGATAAGATACGGCATTGATGCTGTGCCCTTACCCTCAAGAGGCTCGGTAACATTTGCTGCCATTCTGAACTCAACCGGGATACGTATCTGCTCATCAGTTGAAAGAACATAATAAGCACGGATTGAAATGTATGCCGGGCGGTTTGCCTTGAGCACGAGTGAATCCTCTGTTGAAGAAACAACGCTGATTCGTTCCTCTGACTCTGAAATCCAGCCTGTTGCGGAATCGAATACGAAACCGTTAACCTTCGGAAGACCCGAGAGAGTAACTGTTGTTTCGCTCTTTGTTGTAAGAGCTTCCGCAGACGGTGTGATACCGCTGTTCATATCTGTATATCCGCCGTCAAGAGCTTCTGAAGAGTAAGCCTTCATACCGCCGTATGTTGAAAGAACAACACCGTTGACTGCGGAAGAAATATCTGTTGAAGCGAAAATTTCTTCATTTACAGCACCGATAATAAGAGCTGCAGATTCAGCATTTTCTTCTGAAAGCTGAGCAAAAACAATGCTGTCGGAAACAATCGGAGCTGAAGCCTTGAATTTTGTTCCATCAGTGATGATACCGATGAGACCGCCAAGCACACCTGCACCGCTTACGCTACCGCCGACCTTTACACCGCTGACTGTAACATTATTCACAGCAGAGATACCGATTCTGCCGAGTGCTCCTGCTGCAGAAACCGCGTTTGCTGTCAAAGCTCCGTTTACTGTTGCGAGAGTCTTTGAATCTGTAAGGCTGAGGATGCTTTCTGCACCTGAGCAGTCACCGACAAGACCTGCAGAAACAGCTGCACCGCTGATTACGGTAGCTTCATCCACTGTTGCACCGCTGATTGCCACAGTACCGTTTGTGTTATGAACACCGAGGATACCTGCAGCAACTGTGTTTGCTTCTGCTGAAGATATTTCACAAGCTTTGACGCTTGCATTCTTAATTGTAAGATTGTTGTCTGCAACTGTCTTGCCGACGATACCTGCGGCAACACCTGCAGAAACCTTAACGTTTTCAACTGTTACGTTTTCAACCGTACCTGCAAATACTGCGGAAATTCCGCCTGCAGTAAATGCGGAAGAAATTGCGATTGTTGAAACCTCTGAATCCTTAACGAAAGCGGACTTGATTGTTCCGTTACCGCTTGCTATACCTGAAATTTCAGAAACACCGCTGATTTCAGCCTTGCTTACATTCACATTGCTGATTGAAGCTTCACCCTGGAGAAGACCTGCAACACCTGAAATGTAGTTTGCACCCTCTGCCTTGAATGAGTCAACAACAACTGAACTGAGCTGTGCTTTTGTATTGATACGTCCTGCAACTGCTCCGACGTAGCTTGATTCTGACTTGACGGAAGAATTCTTCACAGTAATGTCTGAAACAGAAACTGTGTTTTCTGTGCCGTCGATTGAACCGATAACTGCTGAAGCGTAAAGGTCAGCTGAGATCACCGTTGCGTTTTCAACGGTGATACCGCTGATTTTTGCGTTGCCTGTAACCTGACCTGCAAGCACACCGACATAACCGCCGTCTGATGAAACCTTTGCATCGGCAAACTTAAGATTCATCACGGTTGCACCGTCAAGAACAGCAAAGAGACCGACCTTTGCATTGCCGTCGATTGCAAGATTACTTACAGTCTTTCCGTTACCGTCGAATGTTCCGCTGAAGCTTACTTCTGCAGAGCCGATCGGTGAGAATGAGCTGAGCTCTGCCATATCAACATCGCTCTTCATAATGAAGCTTGCGTTGCTGAGTTCGGCAATATTTTCACTCACATAAGCGAGATCAAATGCTGAATTGATGACATATTTTCCGCTTGCATCCTTTTCAAGTCCGTTTGAAACGTTGATTGTTGCAGAAAGACCTGTCTTTGTGTTAACAACAGTTACGGGGATTGACTTAACGGTGATAACTCCTGCCGCACGCTGTACGTTAAGGACGAGCTTACCGCCTTCAACGTTTACTGTTGCGATGAGCTTTGAAGCGTCACAGATTACGGAATAATCTCCGCTGTCTGTTGATCCGAATGCCTTGATTGCGGGAAGAGTTGCTGTGAACTTACCGCCGTTTCCTGTAAAGAATCCGACGTTTCCGCCGTCAAATGACCATGCTTTAAACTGGCTCTTATCGAATCCGTCAAACGATGCAATTTCACCTGAAGCGAGGTCTGTGTAAATATTCTTGACAGTGAGCTTCTCGCCCGATACTGTGCCGATGAATGCATACTTACCTGCAAGGTTTTCGCCACCGACATAACCGTCAGTGATTGAAACTTCGTTTCCTGCAATCTTACCTGCGAAGATTGCTGTATCTGAAGAAGTGATATCCTTTTCTGCAACGATATCTGCAACTGCACCGCTGTTTCTTATAACAACCTTGTCACCGTCGATAAGACCTGCGAATGCACCAATTGAAGAAAGCTTATCTTCAACTATTGTAACGTTACCCTTAACAAGAGCAGAATCAATAACCGTACCTGCGGCGATTCTGTTGAAGAGGATACCTGAATTGTTTGTGTTTGCCTTAAGCGAAACTCCCTCTGCCATTGCAACTCTTACATTATTAACAGATGCATCGATTGCGTTGCCGAGAACAGCTGTTGAAAGGTCAGCAGTTACAATAACGTTAAGATTCTTCACGTTGCCGTAAACCGCACTTGCAAGAGGCTTCGCTGTATTGATTGTGTAACCGTTACCGTCAACTGTGCCCTTGATTGCTGTTGCACGTGAGTTGACTGTAATATCTTTACCGAGAACGATGTTCATTCCCGGAGCATATCTGAGAAGATTGAAGTCGCCTGCTGTCATAACAACAAACGGATTTGTTGCTGAACCGTCGCCCTTAGCATCCTTGGCAACTGTGAAAAGCTGAACACGGAAGTGCTGCTTAAGAGTGTTGCCTGCAGAAGATGAACCGACGTTTGCAGGAAGAGTTATCTTTGTGTTATATGTTGCAGCCGCAACCTTACCTGAAGCAGTTGCAGTAATTTCAACTGCATTGCCGTTTGCAGATGCACTTACTCCCTCACCCTTAACGGTGATTTCACCATCGAGTTCAAACGTTGCCTTACCCCATGATGTTGACTTGACATCGTTTGAAGAAAGGACAGCCTTTTTACCCTGCGGGATGAGGATAAACTGACGATAACCAATCTCGTTAACGCCACAGCCGTAGTCACTGAGCATTGTATCCTTGCCGCTGACATTACCTGACCAGAAGCAATCCTTGACCATTTCAGCCTTGCCGTCAGCACCGATGATACCGTTGCCTGTTACTGAAGATGAAATTGTGACGAGTGAATAGTTATTTGTAAGAGTTGAAGTTATTTCTGAACCTGAAACGCTCTTCACAGCCTTGCCGACTACGCCGCCGACAGAATCTGCAGCCTTACCGCTCATAACGTTACCTGTTGCAACGCTGTTGAGAACGGAGCCTGAGTTGCAACCTGCAATACCACCGTAAACAACAGCACTTTCAACTGCAGGAATGAACATTCCGATGTTGATTGCAGAAGCATTGCTGATTGTGCCGTGGTTAAGACCAGCAACCGCACCGACGCTGCCTGTTGCTGAAATTGTGTGATTTTCAACAGAAGCCGCGCTGAGGTTAGTGTGTGTTCCTCTTACTGTTACATCGGAAACAGTACCGTTGTTTTCAGCAACGATAAACGCTGCATTCATTGCCTTTTCAGCTGTGAGTACGGGATATGTAACCGTTACGCCTGAAACAGTACCCTTGTTTACAGTTGCGACGAGTGCAATATCTGCCATTTCAGCAGATGTTGACTTCATTACGGGCTTTTCAATCTTAAGATTTCTGATTGATGATTTTTCGTTGAGTGTACCGAAGATTGATGCGGCATTACCCGAAGCGATTTCAACGTTAAGACCCTTGAGTGCGTATCCGTTACCGTCGAGGTTGATGAATACATTTGCACTTGTTGAAGCAAGCTGCTTGTCAATTCCGACAAGTGAACCGCCATTCTTTGCAAATTCACTTCCGCTTACACCTGAAAGGTCGATGTCTGCAGTAAGAACAAAGTACTTGTCAGCGCTTGCTGTGTTGTTAACCTTACCGCCGAGTGAAAGGAACTGCTCTGTTGTTGAAATCTTGAACGGATTTTCCTTTGTGCCGTTACCTTCGTCAATTACGACGATTGCTCCGCCTTCCTGCTCAACTGAGGGAGGTGTTATTACTCCGCCTTCCTGAGTAACCGTTGAGGTTGATGTTGAACCTGATGTTGACTCTGTTGTTGAAGAAGCTGTTGAGGAGGTTGAAGACTGAGTGGAGGAAGTTGAAGGCGCAGCAGAAGACTCATTGACGTCAGTTGTCGCCAATGATGACACTATTCCGGTTGATGTCACAAGCATTACAATGCTCAGGAGCATAACCGCAACCTGTTCAAATCTCCTTCTTAACATACTTTCGTTTCCTCCGAAACCGTCGCAACGGTGAATTTAATAATTATTCGGCATTCTTAGAAGCTTTTTTCTCTTTGAGTGCCTTCTCCTTGGCTTTAGCTTTTTCACGAGCAAGTCTTTCCTGCTCTTTTGCCTTAGCCTTAGCCTTTTCACGGGCTAATCTTTCTTTTTCTTTCGCCTTTTCCTTGGCGATGCGTTCCTGCTCTTTGATTTTTTCTTTTGCAAGGCGTTCCTTTTCCTTCGCTTTTTCTTTAGCGATACGGTTCTTTTCAGCCTGTGCAGCCTTCTCTTTCGCAAGACGCTCTTTTTCTTTGAGCTTAGCCTTTTCTTTGTCTGCCTTCATTTTCTCGGCAGCCTTTTCTTTGGCTATTCTCTCTTTTGCTTTTGCTTTTTCTTTGGCGATACGCTCTTTTTCAGCTAAATCTGCTTTTTCCTTAAGAGCCTTTTCTTTTTCCTTCGCCTTTTCTGCGGCAGCCTTTGCCTTTGCTTTTTCAGCGGCAAGTGCTTTTGCAGCTCTTTCTTTTTCCTTTGCCTTTTCACGGGCAAGCTTTTCTTTTTCAGCCTGTGCTGCCTTCATCTTTGCTATGCGCTCTTTTTCCTTGAGCTTTGCAGCACGTTCTTTTTCGAGAGCAAGAGCTTTTGCGGCTCTTTCTTTCTCTTTAGCCTTAGCTTTTGCAGCCTTTTCTTTTTCGATAAGAGCAAGTCGCTTTGCTTCTTCTCTTGCCTTACGCTCTTCTTCACGCTGCTTCTGACGAGCAAGCTTTGCTTCCTCTGCTGCCTGAAGCTTCGCAGCTCTTTCTTTTTCCTTGAGAAGTCTTGCTTTCTCCTTCTCTTTTTCGAGGCGGAGGCGTTCTTTCTCTTTTGCTCTTGCAAGACGAGCCTTTTCTCTCTCTTTTCTTGCACGCTCCTTGGCAAGGGCAAGCTCTTTTTCTTTTCTTGCTTTTTCCTTTGCCTTTTCTTTTGCAATGCGCTCTTTTTCCTTCTGCATTGCAAGACGTTCTCTTTCTTTTTCGCGGGCTATGCGGCGACGCTCCATCTCTTTTTCGTGAGCGATCTGAGCCTTGATTTTGTCCTCGATTGCCTTTTTACGTGCATTTTCGGAATCAAGAGCACGCTGGATAGCCTCCTGAATTTTCTTTTCGCCTTCCATCTTCTTCTTGCTGACGCGCTTGATTTCTTCAACGAAAACACGCTGAATTTCAACGTCTTCCATATCGTAATCAAGAACAAGCTCTTCAGCAAGTCGCTTAAGAAGCTTCGGCTTAAGTTTGCGGCGCTTCTGCTGACCGACGGCATCCTCTGACATAGTGTTTGCCTTAAGCATCATATAGTTAAGCGCCATCATCTGATTAAGCTTATTTCTGTATTCGTCGCTGACCATATCGTTGGATTCCTTAACGGTAATCTCATAACCGAGGTCATTGTACGACTGAATGAACTGCCAGAGCTTAAGACATGCTCTGAAGTTCGGATTTTTCTGAATAGCGTTCGTTCTCATAATCGGAGGACGGACGGGCACACAGTTTCTCAATTCTTTCATGAACGGAGAATGTGCGTATTCATTGATAATCTTCTTAATTCTCTCAATTCGCTGGAAAGCCGATGCGTTTTCACCGTCAATGTTTGCTGTGTCATCAAGCTCACTTCCGCCTGACTGTGCGGAAACTTCAAGCTTGTATGTAACCTTTTCTTTTCCGCGGTTGAAGTCGCTTTCCATTTTAAGAGAAGCCATATTGTCGTCATCAGAAATATTAAAGATAACATCATAACGGATGTCAATAAATCTGATGAGGTTCTGCATAAGAGTGTAAACGAATCTGTTCTCATAAACTTCGAAGCTTTCTTCACGGAAAACGTTAAGAATCTGGTTCGGAGTAACGTCGTCACCCTCAACCTT
>JAZRNR010000041.1:0-7635 GCA_045648305.1 Acutalibacteraceae bacterium | reverse complement strand
CATCGAAAAGCTACCCGACTGTACGCAAACTGTTGTGTTTCAGATGCAAAGCAGTTTTGAAAGAGGAGATTTTTGACTCGGCAAGGCAAAAATCTGCAGATATACTGACGTATTTCAAGGATTTTTAACGAAGTCGAGGCGGAAATATACCTTTCAAAACCTTATGGCTTGTTGGCAATTAAAGTATAACAAACAAAACGCAGATGCTGTAAAACATCTGCGTTATTTTCATCTGTTCAGTTTTTTCTTACCAGACCCGATTTCACAGGTTTGGTTATGTAAATGTTTTTGACAAGTGATTTCAGAGCCGATGCCGCTGACTGTGCCTTTGACTCATCATCAAAAATTCCGTATACTGTCGGTCCGCTTCCGCTCATACACGCTGCAAGTGCACCGTGGCGGTTGAGAGTTGACTTGATAGGAACTCTTTCAGGAACTTCGATAAGCTGTTCAAAAACATTCTTTGTCCTTTTACAGATTTCATTAAGATCACCCTGAGATGCCGCATAAAGCATTGCACAGGTATCCAGATGACGGATATTGGTTGCAGTGTCAAAAGCAGCGAACGCTTCTTTTGTCGACACTCCCCTTTCAGGCTTTGCAAGAACAATATAGCAATCATCAAGCGGTGGCAACGGAGAGAGGATTTCGCCGACATTCTGTGCAAGGCAAGTTCCGCCTGTCAGACAGAATGGTACATCCGCACCGACTTTAACACCGATTTTACAAAGCTCCTGCTGAGAAAGGTTTGTCTCGTAGATATCGTTGAGAGCAGCTATAACTGCTGCACCGTCAGCACTTCCGCCTGCCATTCCTGCTTCAAACGGAATTCTCTTTTCGATATGGATTTTTATTCCTTTATTTTTTATGCCCGTGTAATTGAAGAAAGCTTCTGCCGCTTTGTAAGCAATGTTTCTTTTATCACACGGAATCCCCTCTTCGTCAGAGGTGATACTGATTGAACCTGAATTATCCGTTTCGACAGTTACGGTATCGTAAAGGTCAACAGACTGCATAAGCATAAAAAGGCTGTGATAGCCGTTATCAAGACGAGCAATAATATCAAGCATAAGGTTGATTTTTGCCGCCGCATCGTAAATCACTTTCATTTGCATACCTCGTATCAACATAATTTACTTTAATAAGTATATCATCTTTATTTCAATTTGAAAAGTAAAAGAGGATATTTTTTTAACTTGAAAATATAAAAAAATACGTGTATAATACATATGTATATTTTTTTCGGAGGTAATTAACATGACAGAAGTAACAAAAGATATGATTATCGGCGACGTTCTTGACGCTGACGTAGGCACTGCAAAGTTCTTCCTTGAAATGGGTATGCACTGTCTCGGTTGCCCCTCTGCAAGAGGAGAAAGCATTGAAATGGCTTGTCAGGTACACGGCGTAGACGTTGAAGAGCTTGTTGCTGATATCAACGCTTATCTTGCAAGCAAATAATGCTTAAACTCAAATCAAGACTGAATATGGCGGCGCAAATGGTAAGAAAAGGCTCCAGGCTTGCCGATATCGGAACGGACCACGCTTACCTTTCTGCCGCACTCATACTTGACGGTACAGTCCCCTGTGCCATCGCCGCAGACTTGAGAAAAGGTCCATTGGAAAACGCTGAAGCTACCGTTAGAAACTACGGTATTGCTGAAAAAGTACAACTGCGTCTTTCCGATGGACTTAAATGTGTCAACTCTTCTGAGGTTGACGACATTGTTATCGCAGGTATGGGCGGTATACTTATCTCTGAAATTCTGGAAGCCGCCCCTTGGGTAAAGAATGAAAATATACAGTTGATTCTTCAGCCGCAGTCCCACGACGAAACGCTTCGCAAATGGCTTTGGGATAACGGCTTTGAAATCACAAAAGAAGCTGCCTGCTTTGAGGATGGTAAAACATACATCTGTATGGCCGCTGTCTATACAGGCAGAAAAACAGAACACAGCGAATCAGAAATCCTTCTTGGCGGATTTTCCGAAAGAAATGACGAGGCATCTGTTTCTTTCTGTGAAAAGAAGCTCCATCGAACAGAAGTCCGACTTGAGGCACTCAGAAAATCCGACCCCGAAAATGAAGAAATCAAAACATTAGAAAAAATACTCAACGAGGTGAAATAATGGCAACCGTAAGAGATTTTTTTGAATTCATAAACACTTTTGCACCCATCGAAACTCAGGAAGAATGGGACAACAGCGGTATGCTCGTCGGCGACATAAACGCTGAGGTTAAAAAAGCTGTTGTTGTTCTTGATATTGACGAATGGTCTGTAGAGAAAGCAAAAGAGCTCGGTGCAAATCTTATTATCAGCCATCATCCCGTTATTTTCAGCGCGATGAAAAAATTTACAAAGGGCTGTGTGCCTTTTGAGCTTGCGGCAAATTCAATCAATGCAATCTGTTGCCACACTCCTCTTGACATCGCTGACGGAGGTACTAACGATACGCTTGCAGAAATTCTCGGCTTCGATGCATACAAAGATGAAAACCCGATTCTTCGCTATGCTGACATTGACGAAACAAACGCTGATAAGCTTGCTTGTTTGCTTGCTGAAAAGCTTGATACAAAGGTGCGTTTTGCCGATGCAGGCAATAAAATCCGTAAGGTTGCAATCTGCACAGGTGGCGGTGCTTCGCTTATGTTTGAAGCAGGTAAAATCGACGCTTTCATCACAGGCGATGCAAAACACAACGATTTTCTTGATGCTCTCAGTGCAGGAATATCTCTTTTTGCCGCCGGGCATTACGAAACTGAATTTCCCGTTGTTCCCGTTCTGAAGGATAAGCTTCAGGATAAATTCAAAGACACACCGATAATCGATATAAGACAGGAAAACCCTGTTAAATTCGCATAAGGATATAAACTATGGCACTTGACGGAATACTTCTGAATCTTGCAAAAAAAGAAATACTCGACTGTGCACAATTCGGCAGAGTCGAAAAAATTCACCAGCCTTCACGAGAGGAGCTGGTTATTCACCTGCGCACAAAAAGCGGTGCCAAGAAGCTTCTTCTCAGTGTACGTGCTAACAGTCCGAGAATCCACTTCACACAGCATGCGCCCGAAAACCCGGCTACACCGCCGATGTTCTGTATGCTGATGAGAAAAAGGCTTGTTAATGCATCGCTTATTGACATCAGACAGTCTGAGCTTGACCGCGTGCTTTATATTGACTTTGATGCAACAAACGAAATCGGTGACAGAGTAAAGCTTACCTTGTCAATTGAAATTATGGCAAAGCACAGCAACATCATCCTTTTCGACGAAGAAGGTAAAATCATAGATGCACTCAAAAGAGTTGACCTCAGCCAATCGACTGTAAGGCAGATTCTTCCGGGATTCAGATACACTTCTCCACCGCCGCAGAACAAGCTCAACATACTTGAGCATTCTACAGATAACATAATTTCGCAGATTAAAACATTTGAAACCAAAACACTTTCTTCTGCAATTCTTTCATCACTTCAGGGTGTATCGCCACTTACAAGCCGTGAGCTTGCAGGCGAATTTTCTGAGCACTTTGTTGATGAAGTAAGCGATACAGGATTTGAAGATCTGAAGAAAAAAATCGACAACCTCAGACATACTGTTGAAACAGGAAACGCTGTTGCTTTTATGCTCAAGGACGAAACAGGAAAGCCTGTTGACTTTTCGTTTATGCCGATAAACCAATACGGCACAAAATACACTTCAGAAGAAAAATCAAGCTTTTCGGAACTTCTTGATGAGTTTTATTTTGAATGTGACAGACTTGACAGAACAAGGCAAAAGGCACAGGACCTTGTTAAATTCCTCGGTTCAGCAATTGCACGAATTTCAAAAAAAATCAGCCTCCAGCAGGCTGAGCTTCGGCAATGTGCAGACAGAGAACAGCTTCGTATAAGTGCAGAGCTTATCAACGCCAACCTTTACAGGCTCGAAAAAGGTGCGGCTTTTTATGACCTTGAAAATTATTACGACGAAAATAAGCTGATCAGAATCAAAGCTGACCCTTCCAAAACTCCTGCCGTAAATGCTCAGAAATATTTCAAGGATTACCGCAAAGCAAAAACAGCTGAAGCTATGCTGACAGAGCTTATTGAGCAGGGACAGAACGATCTCCAATACCTTGAAACAGTCGCAGATTCCCTTGACAGAGCTTCCACTCAGGCTGAGATTGAAGAAATCCGTAACGAGCTTGTTGTCAGCGGATTTATGAAATTCAAGAAGAAGAACAATCAGAAACAGCCGAAGCTTCTTCCGCCTATGGAATACATAACATCGGACGGTTTCAGAGTGCTTGTCGGCAGGAACAATATGCAGAACGATAAGCTTTCATTGAAAACTGCATCAAAATCTGATATGTGGCTTCACACACAGAAGTTCCCCGGTTCACATGTTGTAATCATCAGTGACAATAAAGAAATCAGCGACGATGCAATTGTTGAAGCTGCTGAAATTGCGGCATACCACAGCAAGGCAAGGGACGCAAAGCTGGTTCCCGTTGATTACACTTACGTAAAGCACCTTAAAAAGCCTCAGGGAGCACCTCCGGGCAAGGTTATTTATCACGTTTATTATTCGGTAAACGTTACACCAAACAAAGAAAAAATCGATAAAATGGAAGTTAAATAAACGAAACACTTGCAAAACCTTAACGGTATTGCAAGTGTTTTTGTTATTGTGCTTTATTTTTAAATGCTTCGTTCTTTTTGAACTCTTTGCCGTCGTTGCCGTGGCTGAAAACGGGTATCAGTTTTTTACGTGTTTTTTCATCAAGAAGATAGTAATTAATACCCTTACTCCTGAGATAGAGTTTATAGAATTTCTGTCTTTGGCTGAAATCCTTGAAATTTCTTTTTTCAAGCTTAACCCATGCAACCTCAGCAAGTGCCGAGAGACGCGGATAAAGACTGTATTCAACAGCTTCGGGGGTATCAATCCATTCCGTCCAAAGCTCGCCTTCTATACCCTTGACACGCACGCCCTTCTTCTGAAAACCTTTTTTCTTTTCATTGAATTTGTATGTTTTCTTTAAAGGAATTGAACCGTAGCTGTAATTAAAATAAAAATCAAGCATCGGAGAAAGTATAACCTCTCGCTTTTTCGCCTGCTTTTTAACCGTTACAGCATTCTGGAATGTCCAGTAATGGCAGATAATATTTTTATCAAGCTCGTCACCGAGGCAATCATTCCAGGCAATACAGGTTTTCCCCCTGTGTCTGAGCATTTCATTCACTCTGCCCATAAAATACATCTGAAGATGCTTTTCATTCTTAATGCCGTTTTCCTTCATCTTTTCCTGACACTTAGGACATTTTCGCCATTTGCCGTATCTTGCCTCATCACCGCCTATATGGAAATATCGCGACTGAAACAACGGACAAACCTCGTCAAAAAGCTTTTCAAGAAAAGCATATGTGTTTTCATTTCCTGCACAGAGTATTGCAGGCATTATGCCTGTTGAAACATTGACATCAATTTTTTCATCGTCACACGAAAGCTCGGGATAAGCTGCAATCATAGCAGTTGTATGACCCGGAATATCAATTTCAGGAATAATCCTCACGTGCTTTGATGCGGCGTATTTAACTATCTCACGAATTTCATCGTGTGTATAGTAAAACGGGCCGTATTCGGGCTCTGAGGCATCCTGCAAGCTCTTTTTAAGGCAGGCGTGCTTTCTTCTTGAAGCGACCTCATTAAGAAGCGGAAACACCTTGGATTCAATTCTGTAGCCCTGGTCATCAGCAAGGTGCCAATGAAAAACATTAAGCTTTAGCATCGACATATTGTCAATGAGCTTTTTGACTGTATCCGTCCCGAAGAAGTGTCTGCATTCGTCGAGCATCATTCCCCGGTGGCGGTAACATGGCTTATCCTCGATCAGGAAACCCGTTATATTCTTTTTGCCGTCAACCTTTTTAACCTGCATCAGAATCCATTTAAGGGTTACAAACGCATAATACGCACCTGTCGCGGTTGACGCTTTGATATGAATATTGCCGTTTTCTGTATAAAGGGCATAACCCTCCGGGGCGATACTTTTCGCCATCGATATGATTATTTCATTTTCGCCTGCATCACTGCGCGTATGAAGATACTCAGAAAGTGCATTTCCCACACTCAAAAAAGATCGCACACAGTTAACCGCTGTCATATCGGAAACAACAACAGTTTCGTTATCTTTAACATCATAGCGTACGGGACGCGGGATTATTGAATATTTCATATTACTCGCCCTTTATATCCTCAAGGTATTCGTCGTAAGTGATTTCTTTATCGTAGAAGCTGCCGGGGGTCACATCGATTATTCTGTTTGCTATTGTCTGTACAAACTGATGGTCGTGAGAAGTGAACAGTACAGTTTCTGGGAATTTGATTATACCTTCGTTAAGAGACGCGATTGATTCAAGGTCAAGGTGGTTTGTCGGCTCATCAAAGATAAGGACATTCGCACCTGAAAGCATCATCTTACAAAGCATACAGCGTACTCTTTCACCACCTGAAAGCACTTTTGCTTTCTTCGTTGCTTCCTCGCCTGAGAACATCATTCTGCCGAGCCAGCCGCGTACATCTGTCTCAAATATGAGGTCAGAGTAACGACGAAGCCAGTCTATAAGCGAATCCTCACAACCGTCGAAGAACTCAGAGTTATCTGACGGGAAATATGCCTGGGATGTTGTAACACCCCACTTAAATGAACCTTCATCGGGTTCGATTTCGCCCATAAGAATCTGGAAGAGAGTTGTCTTTGCAAGTGAGTCTGTTCCGACAAAAGCAACCTTTTCGTCAGGCTTGATTGTAAAGCTTACGTTATCAAGCACCTTGCGGTCACCGATCGTCTTGCTGATTCCGCTGACTGTAAGAAGCTCATTTCCGACTTCTCGGTCAGGCTTAAAGGAAACGAATGGGAAACGTCGCGAAGAAACAGGCATATCCTCAATTACAAGAGTATCAAGAAGCTTCTTACGGCTTGTTGCCTGCTTTGACTTTGAAGCATTTGCACTGAATCGTGCAATGAATTCCTGCAATTCCTTTGCCTTCTGTTCAGCCTTCTTATTCTGCTCACGGAGCTGACGCTGTGCAAGCTGAGTGTAATCGTACCAGAAATCGTAGTTACCGACATACATACCGATCTTGCCGAAGTCGATATCAACGATGTGTGTGCATACTTTATTAAGGAAGTGGCGGTCATGAGAAACAACGATAACCGTACTGTCAAGCTCGATAAGAAACTCCTCAAGCCAGGCAATAGCATCAATATCAAGATGGTTTGTCGGCTCGTCCATAAGAAGGATATCGGGATTTCCAAAAAGAGCCTGTGCTAGAAGCACCTTAACCTTGATTTCGTTGTCAAGTTCACTCATCTGCTGATAGTGATACTCGTTTGTTACACCAAGACCGTTGAGAAGAATTTCAGCATCGCTTTCTGCACTCCAACCGCCCATTTCAGCAAACTCTTCTTCAAGCTCGCTGACACGGATTCCGTCCTCTTCTGAAAAATCCTCTTTCATATAAAGAGCTTCTTTTTCATCCATAATCTCACAAAGCTTCGGGTTACCCATAAGCACCGTGCGGATTACATCATATTCGTCAAATGCGAAGTGGTCCTGACGAAGAACAGACATTCTTTCGCCCGGAGTA
>JAZRNR010000040.1:0-12689 GCA_045648305.1 Acutalibacteraceae bacterium | reverse complement strand
ATGATGTTTGCCTTCGGCAAATGGTGTCATTGCATTAATGATGTGCTGATGCTAATGATGTCAGCTTCGCCTAATGTTTATGGCAAACATCGCATCATTGCGACCATCGGAAGCAACATCATTATGCGAAGCATAACATCATATCGCCAGTAGCGATGCATCATTGAAATATGCATCGCCTTATGATATAATTGGGCAAAAGGAGGCGATTTTGTGAAAGAAAATAAACTTGCAGAACTTTCCTTGGAATTTTCTGTGGATATCATAAACCTTGTAAAATTTTTAAAATCTAACCACGAATCCATCATTTCTAACCAAATCGGCAGAAGCGGTACCTCTATCGGTGCCAATATCTATGAAGCACAATACGCACAAGGCAAGAAAGATTTTATTTCCAAGCTTGAAATCGCCTTAAAGGAAGCGAGTGAAACAGGTTACTGGCTCGAATTGCTACACAAAACCAATTACATAGACGAACAATTATATAAATCACTTTCCGCTAAATGTGCTTCGTTGCGTGTTATGTTGATCGCTTCCTGCAGAACAGCAAAGGAGAATACAAAATGAAATATATAAAACTTTTACTTTCACTTATTTTACTTTGCTGTGTGTTATCTTCCTGTGGCTTACAAAGCAACACAAGAACAGAATGTTTTGGATTTAATATAGCAGATTACACTCTTGTTGAGGAACATGATACTCACGGTAGTTTTCTTGGTGACGGTTCATATTATTTGATTTTGGATTGTTCTGAAAAAACGAGCACGGCACAGGAGATTATCGGTAATTGGAAACCATTACCTCTCACCGAGAATTTACAACTCGTAATGTATGGTGGTAAAAAAGACGGTATAGATTACGGATATAGTTTTGCAGAAGAAGCACATTGGCCCATCATCAATAATGGTGTTTATAAATTTGTCGACCGACACTCCGAAACAAAAGATAATACAGATGACACAGACTTACTTGACAGACACTCTTTCAATTTTTCGATTGCAGTATATGATTTAGATACTGACATCTTGTACTTTTTTGAAGTAGATACTTAATCTTGTTTCTGTTCTGTTTAGTTATTATTGATAAAAGCAGCATTTGTCACTGACAGATGCTGTTCTTTTTAGTTTATCAGAATGTCGAAAAAGCGGTTGCTTTTTTGTGCAACTTTTTCGCAACAAAATTTTACAAAACGTTGAAAATGACCGATACAATATGTTAAAATGTGAATTACATTATAAACAGCTCAAGGAGTGTCTAACATGAAAAAAACTCTTAAAAAGTTAATCGCACTTTGCCTTTGCCTTGCAATGATTGCATCGGTTACTCTTTTCAACGCTTCGGCAACAAAGAAGTATACCGACTGTAACGGCGAGTGTGAGCACTATCCGGCAATCATCGTTCCGGGTCTCGGTCAGTCAAACACATGGGTAGTTGACGATAACGGCGACTACATACTTGATGACGAAGGTAACAAGATGACAAGCTTCCCGGCTTACATTCAGCTTGACAAGGTTATCGGCAGAATTCTTGCTCCGGCTTTGCTTTCTCTTGTAACGCAGAAGGACATCGGTCTTACAGAAGCTGCTGCAGACGCTATCAGACTCTGCTTCGGAATCAATACCTGCGACGAAAATGCAAAAACCAGCCCCAACGTTGTTACAGAAAGATACCCCTACCCTGCTTCTGAATATCAGGATTTCGAAGCTGAAGAGGTTTTCGGACACGTTCCTTTCAATCTTTACGAAACAGAACAGCCTTTTGACCATATGTATTACTTTGCATACAATTCATTCGGCAATCATATCGACGTTGTAAATGAGCTTTACGATTATATTCAGATGGTCAAGGAGCAGACAGGTCACGATAAAGTAACACTTATTCCTCTTAGTCAGGGTGCTTCAGTAACAAGTGCATTACTTGACTACAAGCCTGATGTTCAGGATGACATTCACAAGGTTATCTTTGTTGTTCCCGCTATCGACGGTTCAACAATCATCGGTGACGTTTTCAACGGCAGAATTTCTTTCCTCAACAAAGAATATCTTTACAACGGATTCCTCGGTGAGCTCGGTCTTCTTGATAAGGGCACTGCTGCTCTTATTGAAATGCTTCTCAGAATTCTTCCCGACGAGATTATTACATCCGTTCTTGAAGCTGCAGTAACAGCACTTGTTGAAGACGTTATGGTAACAAGCACAGGCATGTGGGCACTCTGTCCGTCAGGCGATTATCCCACAGCTGCAGAAAAACATCTCTCATCCCCTGACAAAGCAAGCATCAAAGCACAGACAGATAAATACTATCAGGCTCAGCTTCATGCACACGACAACATCCAAAATCTTGTTGATAATGGTGTTCAGGTTTTCTGCTTCGTTGAATACAACATCCCGATGATCAACGTCGGTGAAACATGGAACTCACAGAATGCTGACTTCATCATTCAGACAGACTCAACATCAATGGGTGCTCATTTTGCGAATGTAGGCGAAACTCTTCCTGAGGATTATGTTCAGCAGTACACACACTGCTCTGACCCGACACATAACCACATCTCTCCTGACAGAGTTGTTGATGCATCGGCAGGTCTCCTTCCTGACACAACATTCTACTTCGAGGGTCAGCGTCACGACCTGACAGCAAGAAACGACGTTATCCTTAAGCTCGCACTTAACCTTATTGAATGTGACGACACAAAGGACGTTTACTCTGACCCGAGATTCCCGCAGTTCAACATCGCAAGAGGTTCAGAAAAGCTTGTTCTTCTTGTTAAGGATGCAAAGCAGATTGACCCCTCTACCCTTTCAGCTGAAGATGCAGCAGAGCTTGCAGCAGCTATTGCTGAGGCAGAGAAGGTTATCGACAACACTATCGGCATCAAGGGTGAAGTTGAAGCATCCGAAGCAAGAGTTACAGCTTGTCTTGTAAAAGCAGGTGTTATGGAAGCTCCTGAAGAAGGCGGAGTTTCACTTGACATCTTCACAAAGATCAGTCCGTGGTTCTACGAGAAATTCGGCACAGACGGTTATTCTGAGCTTGCTGTTATTTACTCAATGAAGGCACTCAAGACAGTATTTGATCTCGTAAGCTCTATCGCATAACAACTTTTTTGAAAGGCAGACGTTACGTCTGCCTTTTCTTTTATGCTTTAATTTGACAAAAACGCTGTTTTGTTTTAAAATTAAGTGAAATTAACAAACTTTGAGAGGAGATCATTATGAAGAAATTAACTAAACTTATTTCTCTTATTCTGGCAATAACCTTGTGTGTTTGCGCGTGTATTATTCCCGCTTCTGCAGAAAGCAACACCGAACGCGTTATTGACAAGAGCAAATTTGAAACTGATTATCCTTATATTTTTGTGCACGGTATGGGCGGTTGGTCGCCGTCAAACGAATTTTATTCTATGTCACCCTACTGGGGCGGCGGTCTCTGGCTTTCCGATACAGACCTTATTAAAATGCTCAACGAACAAGGTATTGAAGCTTACGCCCCTGCCGTCGGCCCTCTGAGCAGTGCATGGGACAGAGTTTGCGAACTTTACGCTCAGCTCACAGGCACAACAGTCGACTACGGTGAAGCTCATTCAAAGGCACACGGCCACGACAGATTCGGATTCACTTATGAACCTGTTATGGGTGAAGCATGGAACCTTGAAGATAAGATAAACCTCGTCGGCCACTCTTTCGGTGGTGCAACGGTAAGACTCTTCACTTCACTTCTTGCATTCGGTTGCGAAGAAGAAATTGCCGCTACGGGTGATGAAACAAGCGAACTTTTCAAAGGCGGACACGAAAGCGTTCATTCGTGCATAACTCTTTCGGCTCCGCACAACGGTACCCAGGTTTCTAATATGCTTTATGACCTCACCGGACCGTACTACGTCATTGTTATGCTTTACAACCTTATCGGTGCAACTCTGGGTAACGATTTCCTTGTTTTCTCGTTACAGATGGGTCACTTCGGACTTACACCGAAGCAGGATGAAAAGAGAGCAAAATTCAGCTTTGACAACATCCGGAATTACTATCAATCCGGTGACAACTGTTACTACGATATGACATTACGCGGTGCAGCTGAGCTTAACGAAAAAATAAAGCTTTGTGACAGCACATACTATTATTCATACACCACCGCCGCAACAAGAACCGACTGCACAGGAAAACAGTTGATTTATCCGAGTGTTACTCCGATTTTCTACATTTCTTCGGGTATGCTCCGCCTTTCTGAAGGCAAAACATACGACGGTGTTACAATCGAGGGCGACTGGGCTGTAAACGACGGTATTGTTCCGCTTATTTCAGCAAGATATCCGCTTTGTGATGAGGCAACGGCACTCAGCTACGAAGAAAGCATTGCCGAGGGTAAAGAAATTGAAAGTGGAAGATGGTACTATATGAACACACTTGTCGGCACAGATCACTTTGACTTCTGCGGAACAAAAGACTATCCGACATCGTTCGAAGATTTCTACTACACAATGATTGAAACAGCAAATTCAAGATAAACGTAAAGACCTCCGAAAAAACGGAGGTCTTTTATTTATACTGACAAGAAAAAGTATTCAGTTATTGTTTCGGGTGTTTCCTTCATTCCGTTGTTAACCCACCAACAGACGGTTTCAACAAAAGCAGCCGAAATATGATTTATCCTGAAGCTCTCGGGCAAGCTCTTGCTTTTTGAGGAATCAAACATATGCAACTGACTTGCAACCAGCTTCTGCAGATTTGTTTTGAAATACCGCAGAAACAGCTCGTTATTCTGTCCCGACAGAAGATCAAGAATATTATTATCATTTTTCTTAAGGTGCTGAACAAGGTGAAGAAATACAGAATCGGGAGCTTCGCACTCGAAGATATGTCTGTGGTCGTTATGAACATCACCTACAGAATCAAAAATATGACAGAAAAGCTCCTCGCAAAGCTCTTTGAGCAGGAACTCCTTTGTTTCAAAATGTGCATAGAAAGTCGCTCTGCCGATATCCGCCTTTTCAATTATCTCGCCTACTGTTATACTGTTGAAATCCTTTTTTGACAAAATTTCTATAAACGCTTTGAAAATAGCTTCGCGCGTTTTTCTTTGACGTCTGTCCATAAAATCCTCCGTACAATTTTTCAAAAATGTTCACTATCGAACAGTAAAAAGAATCTGATTGTCGATTTACAAAAGTTTATTTTATATAATATAAGCAGAACAAGTTGTTCACTATTGAATATAATATATAATAAAATAACTTTTGTCAACGGAGGCTACTTATGAAAACAGAGAAAAACATACTTGTCGCTTTTATTTTAAATCTTGCATTTTCTGTTTTTGAATTTGCAGGAGGAATTTTCACGGGAAGTATTGCTATTATCTCGGACTCGGTTCACGATATGGGCGATGCGGCAAGCATAGGGATTTCATACTACTTAGAAAAGAAGAGTAAAAAAGGTCCCGACGAAAAATATACTTACGGATATACACGCTTTTCGGTAATCGGCAGTCTTCTAACCACACTTATTCTCATTTTCAGCTCGTGTGCCGTTATATATAATGCCGTTCACCGAATTTTAAACCCTGTTGAAATAAACTACAACGGAATGATTGTTTTTTCAGTTTTCGGGATTGCGGTTAATTCACTCGCTGCTTTTTTCACACACGAAGGAAATTCGCTCAATCAGAAAGCGGTAAACCTGCATATGCTTGAAGATGTGCTCGGATGGGTTGTTGTTTTTATCGGTTCAATTGTGATGCGTTTTACGGACCTTTCGTTCATTGACCCGATTATGTCCATCGGAGTTGCTGTTTTCATCCTGATAAGTGCAGTTAAAAACATTAAAACTATTCTTGATCTTTTTCTTGAAAAAACGCCCTGCGGAATTGATGTTGACGAAATTAAAGAGCATATTATGAGCATTGACGGCATTTCCGACGTTCATCACATACACATACGAAGCCTTGACGGATTTAACAACAGTGCAACGATGCACATTGTAACCGATGCCGATGCAGGCGTAATCAAGAAGCTTGTACGTGAAGAGCTTCTTGAACACGGAATCTGCCACGCTACACTCGAAATTGAAAGTGAAGACGAAGAGTGTTGCGATAAACATTGTCACACCGAGATTAAATCAGGTCATTGCGGTCACGGACATCATCACCATTAAAAAATGACTGCCACGGATTTTTAATTCCATGGCAGTTATTTTTATTCAGTCACCAAACAAACATTGATGATTATAATTCCTTATAAAGCACAAGTTCGGACGAAAGAGATGATGGAATGTAAATATTTATACCCTCGTATTTTAATTCTCTGCCCGAAACAGCGAACTTTTCTTTGTTGTTATCGAGTGTCACCTCATACATTTTCGAAGCGTCTGCACCCTTCAGGCGGATTTTTCGCACCGTTTCGTTTGTGCCGCAAAGATTAAATGCAACAAGTGCACCCCTGCATGAGTCGGGCGATGCAATTTCAAGTGCCGAAAAACCTTCGCTGAAGGTATCTGCAACATCAGGTGTATGATGATAAGTCTTGGCTGTCGGCAAAAACGGTCTTATGAAATTCTTATAAAGAGCCACGCTGTGCCTTACAAATTCAAGCTGAACCTCGTTCATCTGTGCCGTTACGGGTGAGATTACATTCAACGACATATGGGTAAGCATAGTGTTTCGCATATGCAGGTCGAATGAGCCGAAATTGTGGCAATTCATTCCTGCAAAAAGCCTGTCCACTCTTTCAGGCGGAAGTGCAACGGTCATTCCGTTTGTTATCATCACAGAAAGCGGTGCACACTGATTATCCGACACCCAAGTGTGATTGAAGGCTTTCATCATTTCAAGGTCGGTACGTCCGCCACCACCTGCACAGTTTTCAAATATTACATTTGGAAAACGTTTTTTAAGATTTGAATATATGCGGTAAACTTCCTTGAAATGACGGATATTAAGACATTCTTTTCTGTCTGTTCCCGTGTCTCGGATATTGAAATATTCCTTGTAATCGGTGTTATAATCGATTCTGAGAAGATCTATTTCATATTCTTCTATAAATCTTGCAAGCTCGTCCTCTACCCTCTTTGCGGCTTCGCGAACAGTAAGGTCAGTAAACCTCGGTGATTTTTCACCGTAGATGTTATCTGCTCGCCATTCAGGGTGCTTAATGTATGCATCACAAAGTCTGCCAAGGCTTTCGATGTCGGACCACAGACCGAATTTCATACCCTTTTCGTGGCAGTAGTCAACGAGTTCCTTTATCCCCTCAGGATATCTTTCGGGGTTCGGAAGATTAGTGCCGGTAAAATCGCCCCATTCAAGCTGTCTGTCAGGCGGACACTCCCAACCTGCATCGACGATGAACACCTCACCGCCCATTTCAGACATACGCTCAATATAAACCTTGCTTGTTTCAACGCTCATATCGTGTTCTGCACCCATTCCCGCACCGACAAGCAAAGCTGACGGATCAGCTTCAGGACGGTTGAGCACTGATTTTCTTATATGAGAATGCATTTCATAAACGGCATCGTCGAAGTCACCGCAGACCATACCGATATGCACCTCGGGAGTTGCAAAGATTTCGTTCGGTGCGATTATGTACATCGGATTATGGGAAAGAATTTCAGCTTTGAACGAAAGGTATGTGTCCGTTGTTTCAGGCTTCGCATTATAGTCAACGGTAAAACGGCAGCCTCCGCTCCACGCTGTTTGTGCGAACCAGATTTTTCCCATAAGATTATTTCGAATCATAACCAAAGGATGACGGAATCTGTCGCGGTTGAAGCGGGTATCGATTGAAGTAACCTCTGTTTTCAGGTCTTTCCAGGTAAATTTACCCTCATTTGCCCAACGGTCATCCGCAAAATAGCCGACAGAATAAAACTTCTCCACATCGCGCGAAAGAGTAAGCTTTTGAGTTTCCATTTCTTCAAACCCACCGCTTATAAGGCTCAGACGGCTGAGATTCATATTTGCTTTGGATTTATTTTCAATTTCGCAGTATCTTGTAAACATCTGTGTGCCGTCAAGGACGGTTATAACCCTGATTACAACAGGTTTTATTGAGCTTTCAAGAGTAAGGATTGCTTTAATTGAATTTTTGTCTTTTTCTGTTGTAAAATCAACAAAACTAAGGTCAAAGTCCACACTCTGTCCGTCAAGCTCGATATTGAATGAAGACGGTTCTGTGTACCGTTTATGGTCAAGTCTTGTCGGCATACAGGCAAGAAGATCGAGAGGATATCCTGCACCGTTCCAACCGTTTGAAACAAGTACACCGTTAAGAAGCATCTCCTCATAGACCATATTTCCGCTGCGATAGCAGAATGTCGGATTTTTGCCTTTTTTATAATAAACATCGAAATAATTATGAGTGTTATTCATGTTATCATTCCTTTGCAAAATACTGATTAAAGTATTGCATAAAGGTAAATTTTTGTCAACCTGAATAGCTGGAAACGATTCACCAAAATTGCATTCAAACGATTGACACGGTACAACAAAACAAGTTATAATTAAGAAAAGGAGGTTTTATTATGAAAAAAATTATTATTTCAGTTTTCCTCGTTTGCGTAATGCTTCTCGGCACAGTAATTCCCGCTTTTGCCGCAGGCGGTAGCGCAAAGCTTCAGTTTGACAAGGACGGAGAATTTAAAATTCTTCATATCTGCGACTGTCAGGATACCTTCCCCGCTCAGCAGAAAATGCTCACCTACATCAACTATATGCTCGAAATCTACGAGCCTGACCTTGTCGTTCTTGGTGGTGACAACACAGTCGGCCCCAAGGAAACAAAAGACGACGCTATCAAAGAATTAGTATCGCCTTTCGTTGAGCACGAAACTTATTTCACACTTGTTTTCGGTAACCACGACCACGAACAGGGCGTTGACAAAGAAGCTCTTCTTAAGATGTATCAGAAGCACGGTGGTAAATACTGCCTTGCATACGATGCAGTCCCCGAACTTTCAGGAACAGCTACACACAATATTCCCGTTTACTCATCTGACGGTAAAAAAATAAAATTCAACTTATGGATGTTTGATTCAAACACTTACCTTGAGGATGAGAACGGCAAACGTCTCGGCTACGACAGCGTACGTGAAGACCAGATTGAATGGTACAACGAAACATACAAAGCTCTCAAAACAGAAGCAGGAGAAGACGTTTACTCACTCGCTTTCCAGCATATGATTCCGCCCGATGTTTATGAGGCTATGTTCCCGTCTGTAAAATATCCGCTTTCTCCGATTACAGAAACTTACAACGACGGAACTCACTATCCGATTATCTTCCCGGACACAAGTGCTTTCACGGGTCATATTTACGAAGCCCCCTCACCCGGTGTTGTAAATTACGGTCAGGTTGATGCTATGGCTGAAAACGGTGACGTGCTTTCAGTTCTTGTCGGACACGACCACGTTAATACTTACGAAACAGAATACAAGGGCATCAAGCTTATCAATACGCCCGGCATTTCTTACAATGCATACGGCAAAGAGGTTGTTCGAGGCAGCAGACTTATCACAATCAATGAAAACTCAACTGATACATTTGAGTCTGAGGTTATAACAGTCAATGAGCTTGCAAAAGAAAACAAAGAATTCAGAGAAGCTATGGACATCAGCAGATTTACAGCAGGTTTCTGGGTATTTATGGACAAATTCGCACTCTTCTTTGCAAAGTTATCAGGCGTTATCGCTTGGGTGATTTATTAAAATATCTACTTATTTTTAAATAACTATCCGCTTTAGAACAAATAAAAAAGCTGACCGATCGGTCAGCTTTTTTATTTGTTAAAATCTTCCGCCTGTTCCTCCGTGCGTTCTGCCTGATGAGCTTCTGTGCGTCGTGCTTCGGGAACCGCCGTTATTGTTTGAAGTCGCCTTAGGAATTCTTTGAATATTTGTATTAACCAATCTGTCACGGCGATTCATAAGTTCAAGACTGCCTGAACGCTCATAAAGTGTTGCATCGCGCTGATAAACAGAATAATTTTTCGAAGTCATATGGTTAGTAACAAGCAAACCACCCACTACACCGAAAAGAACACAAACAAAGAACACCATTGGGCTTACGTACGGTTTCATAACCTCTTCAGCTTTCTGAACGAAGGCATTGAATGCACCGTTATAATCCTCCGCGATAATAAGGTCCTTCATTATGACGTACATTTCTTCTCTTACCGTGTCGTAGAATTCCGAGGTACCTTTTCCGTAAGTTGTGATGTGAAGCTCACGCTCACCATATGCACCGTCAACATAAAGCACGAGCATGCCGTCATCGTTTTCGCCGTAACCGTAACCGTTATAATCGTAGAAATCGTCAGCATACTCTTTCGCTTTCATCCCCTGAAGATCAGTAATCGTAACGACTGCAATTTCCATTTCGTGCTCTGATGTAAACGCTTCACACCTTGCGATAAGTGCTGATTCCTCCTCTTCTGAAAGAAGTTGAGCTTCATCAACAACCAACGGAAGCGTTCTTTCCACAGGGGTAAATGCCGATGCAGAAACGAACATTGAAAGACAAATTAACATTACAGCTAAAAAAGTCATTATCTTTTTTGTCATTTTCCGCACCTCCTTACAGCAACTCGATGAGCCAGGCAATTCCGTATGCAAGAAGACCTGCCGCAAGGCCGATAAGGCCGCCCGTAAGTTTTGCTTTCTTCTCGTCTGTAGGAATATTACCCACGAACTTGCCCGTCTGTCCGTTCATCGCATATGTGTAAGACTTGCCGTTCCACGTTGCATTGACAAGCCATACGGGGAAAAGTGCATATATATAAGACCCGTCAGTAACATTCATATTAATCGAACCTTCAACAACGTCGATATATTCCTGTGCTGTATCTCTTCTGAAAGATTCAAATGCAGTCTGACGCATTCTTTCATTAATTCTCGCAGAGCTTTCGTCCACATTTACGTCAAACTTATCCGCTACGTAACCTGCGAGGTATGCCGTGTTGAAATCGACCGCCTGTGAAAGGTCGAACGGCTCGATTGATTCCATAAGAGTATCGTCAATTTTTTGCGATGCGTCAACGGGAATGTTATCAAACGAAATTTTGCCTTCACGGTAAATATCGTAAATATCTGTTTTTGTGTAAATATAGTTACTGTCTGCCCAGGTTGAGGTTTTCTTTCCCTGGAAGATCATCTGAGAATAAGCGTCACAAGTAAAAACCCAATGAGGCACATAAACGCCTTTAAGTTCTTCAAGCTTATTGTCATCAAGGAATCCTTTCGGAAGAAACTTTTTCCCCGAAAGATGCTTTTTGAATGCTTCCTTTGCCGCTTTTTTATCGAGCTTGAAAGGAATTATCATATCCGGACGGTATGCACCCGTGAACTGCCCCTGCATAACAAGCTGATTACCGCAGTAAGGACAGCTTGTTGCGCCCGTTGCCGCATCGGCAACAATTTCACCGCCGCAGGACTTACAGGAATAGACCTTCATCCCGTCTGTTTCACCGTCAGCCCACTGTGCGGACTGTGAACTCCAGTTAACAGGCTCGGCAGAGTTATCCTCGACCTGAGGAATATCGTTGATTTCGAACTCAGTGTCACAGTAAGGACACTTAAGATTCTGCGTACCGACATCAAATTCTACCGCGCCACCGCAGCAAGGGCATTTTTGTTCAAGTACTGTTGACAAGGTTAATCATCTCCATTATTGCTTATCAGCTTCGTTGAAAACATCACCGCATTCGGGACAGAATTTCGGCAGATTGTTCGGGTTTTCAGGCTTCCAACCGCACTTATTGCACTGATAAACAGGTACTCCCTCAGGCTTCTTCTGTCCGCAGTTCGGGCAGAACTTACCTTTATTCACAGCACCGCAGGAACAAGTCCAGCCTTCTGCTTCAACCGGCTTTGGTGAACCGCATTCGGGACAGAAATTGCCTGTTGCTACTGTACCGCAAGCACATTTCCAACCGTTTGCAGATGTTGTTGGTGCATTTGCCTGAGCCTGCTGTGTCATTTGCTGCTGCATTCCTGCCTGGTACATCTGCTGTGCATTGAAACCGCCGTTAGCACCCATCGCCATATTCATTCCCATAAAGCCCATCATTGCTCCGTTGGGATTGTTTGCCGCTGCTTCCATTGCAGTTGCCTGAGCGTCTGTCATTCGTCCCGCCATCATAAACGGATTTGAGCCCATTGTTGCGGCATCTTCCATCTGATTGATTTTCTGCATATCCTCGGGAGTAAGAGTAATCGGATTAAGTGCGATGGATTCAACAGAGATACCTCTGCGCTGTGTCCACTCAATAGCCAGTGCCTTGTTAAGTGCATCCTTGAGCTCTGTTGTATGTGCAGGGATCTGTGCGGGACGAAGCTCAAGCTCTGTGAGCATTGCGAATGCAGGCTGAAGAGCAGAGATAAACTCTGTCTTGAGCTGATTGTCAATTTCCTCTCTTCTGTATTCGTCGCTTACGTTGCCTGCAAGCTTTGTGTAGAAAAGAAGAGGATCTGTGATTCTGTAGGAATAAATACCGTTGCATCTTACCTGAACGGAACGGAACAGACCGAGTCTTTTGTTGGCAACCTCAAACATAAAGGGATTGGGTGTGCCGAATTTATTGTCAAGAATTTCCTTTGTGTTGAAGTAATAAACTCTTTGGTCTTTACCCGTATCACCGCCGAAGGTAAATCTTTTACCGATAGTCTTAAAGGTATCTATAATACTCTGGCCGAGAGAGCCCG
>JAZRNR010000039.1:0-3730 GCA_045648305.1 Acutalibacteraceae bacterium | reverse complement strand
GGGGGACCGCTTGCGGTGGATGAGGTGGAAAATTAAGAACTCCACAAACCCGAATTTGTCGGTGCACTAAACTTACAATATAGTAGGGGCAGATATCATCTGCCCGCGGAATTTATGCGATTTTTCGGAAACATAATATGTTTCCCTACGGACACGATTATTGCTCATGGATTGTAGGGTACGGGTTTCCCGTACCGAAATATTACGAGATTCGACGGGACGGGTGACCCGTCCCCTACGTGCACAGAGATAGATGGTGCGAAATCAAAGAATCCCACAACTCGAATTTATAGGGGTATTTAACAAAAAAGTGTGTATTTTTTTACCATTGACGAACGGGTTGCTTTGTCATATAATGGATTTAAAGGAAAGTATAAAACTTTCACTAACCCCAAAAAAGGAAAGGTGAGTTAAATGAAGTTTATGAAAAAATCCTGCGCAGTTCTTTTATCCTTGCTTATGGTAATAAGCTGTATCGGTTTTTCTGTTACAGCGGAAGAAACCGACTATACCGGTGGAGAGTATACATATTCTTTGTCGGAAGATAAGGCGACAATTACCGGATATAGTTATCAGGATTTGGATCCTGATCTTACAGATAGTATTGCAATCCCAGAAAAGTTGGACGGTCATACCGTTGTAGCAATTGCGGACGGTGCATTTAAAGAGCTTGGCTATTTCACATCAATAAAGCTTGCTGATACGATTGAAACAATCGGCAAAGAAGCTTTCAGGGATTGTCCTGAGCTTGAAGAAGTAGTTTTGCCAAAGAATCTTAAAAGTATTGGTGAGAGCGCTTTTGCTAATTGCGTACAGCTCAAAACTGTTGATATTCCTGCTTCGGTAGAAAGTATCGGTGACTATGCATTCGATTTTTGTCTTAATCTTGCATCAATAAATGTTGATGATAATAATAAAGCTTTTGTTTCGGAAAACGGAGTTTTGTTCAACAAGGACAAAACAATCCTTTTACTTTACCCTGCAAAATACGGCACAGAAAAATATGAAATTCCCGCAAGTGTTACTGAAATTGCTGCAGGTGCTTTTTCAGGTAACATAATCGTTAAGGAAATCGTTATTCCTGAAAGTGTACAGAAAATCGGAGTAGGTGCTTTTAATAACTGTCGTTCACTTGAAAAAATTAATATTCCTGACGGCATTGAAGAAATTTCAACCAATATGTTTTACTACTGTGTTGCACTTGATAATGTGGTTATCCCTGACAGTGTAACTGAAATCGGTGACAGAGGCTTTGCCGGTTGCCACAGTCTTAAAAGTATCGTAATGAGTAAAAATGTTACAAGCATCGGAACAAGTGCTTTTTATGAGTGTGCATCACTTGAATCGATTGAGTTCGGCGATAAACTGACAGCTATCGGAGCGGCTGCTTTTGACCATTGTATCGCACTTGAGTCTTTTGATATTCCTGCAAGTGTTGAAACAATCACCGGACAGGCATTTGGAAACTGTTCAAAACTCAAGACAGTATTTGTACCGTCAGGTGTGAAGTTTGTCGGCGGTAATACTTTTGCTTATTGCGGAGCACTTGAAACTATTGAATTTGAAGACGGTATAACTGAAATTCCTGAAAGAGCTATGGTTGGCTGTGTTTCTTTGAAAAGCGTTACATTGCCTGCAACGCTTAAAAAAGTCGGCGAAAATGCTTTTACGGACGCTTCACAGCTTACGGATGTTTATTTTATGGGCACCCAGGATGAGTGGGATGCTGTTGAAATTGCAGAGGGAAACGAGCCCTTGACAAAGGCAACACTTCATATTGATGATACGGTTAAAAACCTCGGTGATGTAAACGAAAACGGCATTATCAATTCCTCGGATGCACTTCTTGCTCTTAAGCATTCTGTTAAAACATTAGAATTAGATAAGAAAGCAGCAAAAAGAGCAGACGTAAGCGGTGACAGCGTAATTAACTCTGAAGACGCATTGCTTATCCTGAAATATGCAGTCGGAAAGATAACATCATTCTGAAAAATATAGGGAAAGGCGATTAACAATGAAAATGGCAAAGAGATTGTCGGCGGTAATCTTATCTGTAGTTTTGTTGCTTACACTCGTTACTTTGCCTGTGGCAGCAGAAGAAGCTGTTCAGCAGGATATCAAAGGTGATGTAAACGGTGATACAGTTGTGAATTCTTCGGATGCTTTGCTGGTTCTTAAACATGCGGTCAAAAAATCCGAATTGACAGGCAAGCCCTTACAGCAGGCAGATGTTAATAAAGACGGTGCAATTAATTCATCCGATGCTTTGGCGGTTTTGAAAATATCTGTTGGCATGGAAGAAGACCCGAAACCGTCAGACAAAGAGGACATTGTTGCCCTTTATAACACAAGTCTTATAAATTCAGCTGAACAAAGCAAGCTTGTTCTTGATATTTTCACCGATGTCAGTGTTAAAGTCAATAAGTTCTTGTTGGACGGTGTGGAAGATGAGGAGATTACAAAGATCTTCGAAGACGGCCTTAACGAAACCGAATATGAGGATTTAAAGCTTACTTTCGTTAACGGTGAAACTGAGGACGGACGTAAAGTGAAGGATCTGCTTTCAGGTATGGCTATTTCAGCAGACGATGTTGAGACTGCAACAACCGTTCCGCACGGTGACGGTTACAAGGTTACGTTGAAGCTTTATCCTGTGAGTGAAACATTTACTGAGGATGACCTTGCCGGAAGCGGTTATGAATCATATAAGGAAAATGTAAATATCGAGATACTCGCTGTTACTGACGGACAGGGCAGACTTATGCTTCTTGATTACTATACATACGGAAATGTCAAAGCTACTGCAACTGAAGAAGGCGTGAAAGTAACAATGGATTTTGATATGGAAGAAAGAGAAGTTATGAGCTTCGCTTATTAAATAAACAAGGATAGCTCTTCGGAGCTATCCTTAAATTTTTGTATACAAAAAGAAAAACCGTGAGGATTTTCCTCACGGTTTCTTTTTTAATAAAGATTACTGCTCAACGGGATATACGCTGACCTTTTTGCGGTCCTTACCCATACGCTCAAACTTAACTGTACCGTCAATAAGAGCGAAGAGAGAATCGTCCTTGCCTCTGCCAACGTTGTTGCCCGGATGGATGTGTGTTCCACGCTGCTTGTAAAGGATGTTGCCTGCGAGAACGAACTGTCCGTCAGCACGCTTTGCACCAAGTCTCTTTGACTCAGAGTCACGTCCGTTACGAGTAGAACCCATACCTTTCTTATGAGCGAAAAGCTGAATGTTTAACTTAAGCATTTTGGCACCTCCATGTTAAATAACTTTAATGTTGTCGGGGTAATCCCCAGCCAGACTTCCGAGATGAAGTCTAAGGCCTTCAAGAATTTGCTGCGCTTCAGATAACTCTGATGTAACACGGATATTCATATATCCGTCATCAACCTCTGCCGTGATTTCACAACCGACAATTTCGGAGAGGGTATTGGCTGCCATATAGGCTGCCGACGAAACAAAGGCACAAATAATGTCCTGTCCCGACTCTGCCGAACCTGAATGTCCGCTGATTTCATAACCGCAGATAAGGTTATCTTCAGTGAAAAATCTTGCTTTAATCATAGCAATTAAGCGTTGATTGCAGAAATTTCAACCTTAGTGTAGGGCTGTCTGTGGCCCTTCTTGCGCTTCTCGTTCTTCTTCGGCTTGTAAGTAAATACTGTTACTTTCTTAGCCTTACCATTCTTGATAGCCTTTGCTGTTACTGTTGCGCCG
>JAZRNR010000038.1:0-17459 GCA_045648305.1 Acutalibacteraceae bacterium | reverse complement strand
GATTTTCATTAATGGCGGAAATCCTCTCCGTGGTGAAGTCACGATAAGCGGTGCCAAAAATGCCGCTGTCGCTATTCTTCCTGCAATCATTCTCGCACAGGATGTGTGCCGAGTTGAAAATATTCCTGCAATCAGCGATGTCGACATGATGATCAGAATTCTTCATCAGCTTGGTGCAAAGACAAAAAAGATTGACGACACTACTTATGAGATTGATTCTTCAACAATCAACTCTTACGTTGTAACCCACGATATGACAAAACATCTCAGAGCGTCTTACTACCTTATCGGTGCACTTCTTGCAAGGTTTGGCCGTGCAAAGGTTGCAATGCCGGGTGGATGTAACTTTGGAGTGAGACCTATTGACCAGCATATCAAGGGCTTCCAGCTTCTCGGTTCTGAAGTCAGCTTCAAAGAAAATGCTATGATCGACGTTGAAGCTCCCGAGCTTACAGGCGGACTTGTTTACTTTGATGTTGTTTCTGTCGGTGCAACAATCAACCTTATGCTTGCTGCAGTTAAGGCTAAAGGTCTTACAATTATCGAAAACGCTGCAAAGGAACCGCATATTGTTGACCTTGCAAACTTCCTTAACTCAATGGGTGCGGACGTAAGAGGTGCAGGTACAGATGTTATCAAAATCCGCGGCGTTGAGCAGATGCACGGATGCACATATTCAATTATTCCTGACCAGATTGAAGCAGGTACATTTATGGTTGCAGCTGTTGCAACAAAAGGCGAGGTTCTTATAAAGAACGTTATTCCTAAGCACCTTGAGTCAATTACAGCAAAGCTTCTTCAAAGTGGTGCAACAGTTGAAGAATATGACGATTCAGTTCTTGTTAAAGGTAACGGACGTCCGGGCAAGTGCAATGTAAAGACAATGCCTCATCCCGGTTTCCCGACGGACATGCAGCCGCAGATTGCAACAATGCTTGCAATTGCTGACGGTACAAGCATTGTTTCTGAAGGCGTATGGGACAGCAGATTCCAGTATGTCGAACAGCTTTCAAGAATGGGTGCAAACATTTCCGTTAACGGTAAGGCTGCAACAATTGAGGGTGTCGAAACTCTTAACGGTTCTCCCGTTAAGGCTGATGACCTTCGTGCAGGTGCTGCAATGCTTATCGCAGGTCTGGTTGCAAAGGGTACAACATCTATCGAAAATATCGTTTATATCGATCGTGGTTATGATAATGTTGTTGGAAAATTCCAGTCACTCGGAGCTGATATCTGGCGTGTGAATGATGTAGATTCGCCGAAAGCTCTTGACGATTCTGAGGCAGTATAAAATTTACTGAGGTGTAAAATGGCGCGTTTTTCTTCACTTTTTTCATCCAGCAGCGGAAACTGTTCTTACATCGGTTCCGCGAAGGGCGGAATACTTATTGATGCGGGAGTAAGCGCCAAACAAATCAATCTGAAACTTGATTGCATTGGTGTCAACCCCGTTGACATCGGTGCAATTTTTGTTACTCACGAACATTCAGACCATGTACGAGGTTTGCGTGTTTTTGCTTCCAAACATAAAATTCCTGTTTATGCAACTCAGGGCACGGTTGATGCTCTGATCAGCTCAGGAGTAGCGAACGGAAGCTTTGAAATCAATCCTGTCGACAGTAATGGTATTGAGGTTAACGGACAGTTTATTGTTCCGTTCAGGACCTCTCATGACTCTGCACAGAGTTGCGGATTTGTTGTTTCAACTACAGATGACCGTAAGATTGCGGTTGCAACGGATACCGGTTATGTTACCGAAGAAACTAAGACAGCTGTTAAGGGCTGCGACCTCATTCTTGCAGAATCAAACCACGACATTGGAATGGTTAGAAACGGTATTTATCCTTATTTGCTTAAAAGGCGTATCCTTTCCGATGTCGGACATTTATCCAATATCGATTGCAGTAATTTTGTTACTGATCTTGTTAAAAACGGTACAACCAGGATTGTTCTCGGTCATCTGAGCAAGGAAAATAATATACCCGAATTAGCCTTTCAAACTTCAAAATCTGCTCTTGACTGTGCAGGTGCTGTACAGTTCAGGGATTACATATTATCGGTCGCAGGCGACAGCGAAATTGAAACGGTGGTGTTGTAATGCAGACGGTTACAATAATCTGTGAAGGCAAGCTGAAGGAAAAGTATCTTCGTGACGCCTGTGCGGAATATACAAAAAGATTATCGGCATATTGTAAGCTTAACGTTATTGAACTTAATCCGCACAGAATTTCTGAAAATCCCTCTGCAGGGGAAATTGATGCGGTACTTGAAGCTGAATCAAAAGACATCCTCGCGAAAATTCCCAATACGGCAAAGGTTTATGCAATGTGCATTGAAGGTAAACAGATGCCGTCGGAAAAGCTTGCCAAGGAGATTTCATCCTGTGCAGTACAGGGATTTAACAACATTGTTTTTATAATCGGAGGATCGCACGGACTTAGCGACTCGGTGAAAAAAAGAGCCGATTTCAAGCTTTCAATGTCTGAAATGACATTTCCTCATCAGCTTGTAAGGGTTATGCTTCTTGAACAGATTTACAGAGCATATCAGATTGCAAACGGCGGAAAATATCATAAATAAAATGCTTGTACATCATTTAAGATGTACAAGCATTTTTTAGTTACTGTAATTTGTTTTAAGCTTATCACCGAACATATTCGTATAGAATTCATTGATATAGCTGAAAGTGAATGAAGTACTTTCAACCCCATGTTGAGAAGCCAGTTCCTCATTATATTCAGCCAAAGGAATGATTCTGACGTTTTTAAATCCGCTGTTATAATGGGTAACTGTAGGAATAAGATGAACAGAAGATACTGCTGTTTTACCTGTTGAAAAGTCTTTTTCGAAAGTAATATCAGCGATTCCAGCGAGCATATTGTTCTTCTTGTTCTGGCAGGAAATGATGTTTCCGAGCGACCATATTACAAGTGCGTCTTCACCGTCGCCGTTGGGCATAAATTCAATCGGCTGAAGTACGTGAGGTCCTGTTCCTATAATTACGTCGGCACCGAATTCAAGAAGCTTCGCGGTGATTTCTTTCTGTGATTTGTCAGGGGTTGTTATGTCCTCGGTCTGCCAATGCATTGAAACGCAGACAACATCGGAGACTGCTTTCGCGTTGTCAATCATCTGTTTCATTGTGGCATAAATTTCTTCCTGCGAATACCTTGTATCGGTAAGATATACAAGGCCGAGATCAGAATCTTTTGGCACAACAAGACCGTTAAGGAATTCCGTGAAACCGACAAACGAGAGATTGATACCATTAACTTCTCTTACCTGAGGCTTCATCATATCCGCACGTGTTTCATAAAGTCCTGTAAGAAGAATATTTTCTTTTGATTTGAACAGCTCGATATCATTAAGAGCACCTGAAAGCTTCTGATCCATTGTATGATTTGTTGACTGGTTGAAAACATCAAAACCGACATCAATCATTTCATCAAGCAACTGTTCGGGTGAATTGAAACGTGGATAAGAAGACGGTTCGCTCTCAGGGTCGATGATTGTTTCCTGATTAATAAATGCAAGGTCAGACAATGCAATAATATCTCGGATTTCATTGTAGGAATAACTGAAATCATATCCGTTGCCGTCAGCTCTTTCGCTTGCCTGCTTGTAAATGCTGCGGTGTATAAGGTTGTCACCGGCACACATCAGGCGTGCTGTCTGTTTACCGCTTTTCTGTGCAGAGTTATCTTCGGCGTTTTCTCCGTCGCTAATGCTGTTACTGAAAACCGAGCCGTTATTCATTCGTGAATTATCAATGATTATTATCATTGAGCTGAGCACTATTGCAAGGCAAAGGATGCAGTTCACAACAAGAAATGCAATTTTGCCGGAGGTCCATTTATGAGTGTCCTTCATTTTTTCATCTCCAATTTTATTTTCACGTAATTATATCATACAATAAGTTGCTTTGCAATAATTGTTCTGCTTTGTTTATAGTGAGGATAAACAAAAAATACAGGTAAAATAAGCAAACAGATGAGGAGATGCGGTAAAAAACTAAGCTTGAATTTTACTACCGTAAAAATGTGTCCTTCAAGCAGATTTACACTTTGCTTAATACATTGAACAATCCCGATATCTGGATTTGATACCAGAAGATAATTTGCAAGAAAATAACGCTGAATTATAATAAAGCGGAATGCAAACCCGATAACGGACAGGATCAAAGCTCCGATACAAAGCGACAGAAAAAGATATATTTCAATACCTCCGCTGAAAGCTGTTGCAACAATAACCAAAACGACCGCAGTAGCAGGCATGAAAAACAGTATTGTCCAGAGCGTTTTTAGTGAAAACAGTATAAAACGAAGTCCGGCTGCCTTTAAGGAAAGTGTAGGCTTCATCCAGTACATAAAACGTCTGAAACAGTATTTTTTTCGCTCCGTTCTGCCGCTGTGCCAGGCTTCTTCTCCCATAGATACCGCACAGTAAAATATATAGGAAAGAATGCCTGCAGCAAGGTAATATAAACATCTTCCGCCCTGAAATGCGAAAAGATAATTGTCGGACATATTATTCATATATATTGAGGTAGTTTCTTTAAACAACCAGGATGTTACGGTCAGAATGGCGACAACCAAGAACGCAGAGAAAGGAATCAATATTGATTTAATATATTTGTTTTTGTTGTTAGTTAAAGCAGTTTTTTGTATTTCTTTAAAAAGCATAATATCACCCAAGGTAATAATTGGCATTTCATTACAGAAATATTCAAGGCGGTACAGTTTTACTGCACCGCCTTGATTAAAAGTGTAAATTATTTGTTTGCTGCCTGTGCGATTGCCTGAGCGAGCTGATCGGGACAGGATGTGCTTTTGAAACCGCAGGTAATACCTGAAAGCTTTTCTATAACCTCTTCAACAGCCATACCCTCTACGAGCTTTGCAATGCCTTTAAGGTTGCCGTTACAACCGCCGTAAAAGCTTACGTTTGAAACTATATTATCGTTAATATCAAATGTAATCTGACTTGCACAAGTGCCTCTTGTTCTGTAAGTATATGTCATGTTAAAACCTCCTGATTGAGTTAATTCCTTGAATATCTTAATGTAATTACAAGTGTTTGTCAAGTCATACTTTAAAGCATAATATAAAGCAAAGCAAGAATCAGCATTTTATCACCGCCATCATTTGATAACAGAAGAATAAGTGCAAGTATCAGTGAAATATCGTTGTTATTATTTGATGAGGTTGAATTGAACAGATTGAATACATTGTTTGTTTTTTTACTTGTGTTAAAAGTGTTTCGGTTAGTGTTTGAACAGTGCTCAGTATTATAGTTTTGCTTATAAATATGATTAATGTCAGAAATTTCTGCCATTCGTTTCATTTCACGTAGATATTCTGTCGCTTTGTCAAACGCCTGTTGTTGCACTCAATCACACCCTTAAAACATATCTTTCAGTTCTGCAATCATCGGCATAATCTCAAGTAATTTCATAATCTGCATTGCTTCGTCAGCTTTTTTCTGTCTTTCTCGGCTGAGATTAGGTTTCAACGCTTCAATCAGTCTGCATCTTTTTCCTGAATTAGAATTCATAAGCGACATTATTCTGCCTATATTAGAAATCATATCGGGATTAAAAGAAGAAAAGTTATTTGTGCCGAAAAAAGGATTTGTATCTTTATGAAAATTATCAGTACTTTTTTCGTTGTTAAAGTCGTTACCGAAAATTGCTTGTGCCGTTTCTTTCAAAGATTGAATATCGTCGGGTGTAAGAGATGCAATAATATCATTTAAGTTTTCCATCATTTTTACCGTTTATCTTTTCAATAATCTGACGTGCGGCACTTGAATTAAGAATTGCATCAATTTTACTTCTGTCATTAAGTATTTTGTTAAGCTCTGCCTGCTCGTCGTTATTAAGCCCTGATCTCATTTTATCTGCTGTCTGCATTTTGGTGTTGTTATCTGAATTCTTTAAAAGGTTCATAAAGGCGGACAGGTCAAACTGTTTATTATTTTTCATTTACAACCACACTCCGATGATATATAATGTATTTAAAGTATATTAATTTTCAGGGGGTTTATGTTTGCGTATTTTAGTTATTTCTGATTCTCACGGTGATCCGTATGCTGTGAAGCAAGCTGTAGACGAACAGCCCACGGCGAAAATTCTTTTTTACCTCGGTGACGGTGAACATGATCTTTCGCTGGTTGAAGGAAGACAGAATATTTATATTCATAAAGTTAAGGGCAACTGCGATTACGGTAGTACACTCTCGAGTTATGTTGTTGATGAAGTCGACGGTGTAAGGATTTATGCAACACACGGTTATGTTGAAAGAGTCAAGTACGGAAAAACTCTTTTAAGGCAGTATGCAGCTGACAATAAAGCCACTATTGCATTATATGGTCATACCCATGTTGCTGACACTACTTATGATGACGGAATCTGGCTTGTAAACCCCGGCAGCATAAGAATGGGTGAGTATGCGGTGATTGATATAACCCCGAAAGGAATTATGCCGATTCTTAATAAACTGAAGTAATAAACCTCCGTATTTCAGCATAGTTTAAAGTAGCTGAATTACGGAGGTTAATTTTATGTTTGTATTTTCTGTCAGGGCGAACAAGCCTAAGCTGATTGCCGCACTTTGTGTTTTGCTGGTAGTTCTTGTAATTATATCGTTTTTTATTGACGGTGAAAACAGTCCCGTTACAAAGGGAACAGAAATTAATGCCAAAGCTACAACCGCTGAAGAACGGATTGCCTTTCTTTCGCAGTTCGGGTGGGAAATTAACGAAGATCCTGTTGAAGTTACTGAAGTGATAATTCCGTCTGAATTCAATGATACATATTCAAAGTATAATGAAATACAGAAAAAGCAATCAATGGACCTTGAGCCCTACAAAGGTAAAAGGGTCAAAAAGTGGGTTTATGAAGTAAAGAATTTTCCTGGGTATGCGGAAGAAAGCGGATGTATAAGAGCGACACTTCTTGTTTTTGAAGGTATAGTAATCGGTGGGGATATTTCTTCTCTTGAACCCGAAGGATTTATGCAGGGCTTTGATTTGCCTGAAGAAACAACAACGCAGACTGCACCAAAAAGTTAACGAAGCTTCTGCTTCGGGGTAATCTGAGCAATGATAATTGCTACGAAGATTACAACACAGCCGATATATTCGACTGCCTGAAGCATTTCGTGCGGTGGTAAAATGAAAGCGAATAAAACGGCAAAAACCGATTCAAGACAGCAGAGCATAGCCGCAATTGTCGGTTCGGTGTATTTCTGACCGATAATCTGGAAAGTAAAGCCGACACCGCTGCTGAGTACACCTGAATAAAGAATAGGGATAGCAGCAGCCATAATTTTATCGATTGACGGGTTTTCAAAAATAAACATCAGTATACAGGATATAATACCTGTTATAAAGAACTGACCGCAGGAAAGAACGATTGAGTCAACTTTTTTTGCAAATTTGTCAATGATGATGAAATGGACGGAATAGACTAAAGCACAACCTATTCCGAGAAGCTCACCTTTACCTATTGTAAAGCTCTTTGATGTTCCCATACACAAAAGATACATTCCGATAAGTCCGAGAACAACACCGATCCATACCGTGAATGGTATTTTCTTTTTGAGGAATAATCCGAGAATCGGAACGAATATCATATATAATGCGGTCAGAAATCCGATTTTTCCTGTTTCGGTGTAGTTGAATGCAAACTGTTGAAAAGAACTTGCAACAAATAAGCACAGACCGATTGGTATTATAGCGAGAATGTTTGATTTAAGGAGCTCTTTTTTCTTTTCTTTGCTGAGCTTTTGCGGATTTTTCTTTTTTTGAATCAGTATGAACGGAAAAAGCACGGCAGAGCCTATAAGCATTCTTATTCCGTTGAATGTAAATCCATCAACGTGATTCATTCCTTCATTCTGTGCAACAAATGAAAGACCCCATATCATTGCTGCTATTATGAGCAGAATCGGACCTAAGAGTTTATTTTTTACAGTCATCTGAAAATTCCTTTCACTTTTGTTAAACGAACGGAATTTATTATAGTGCTGTAAATAAAAAAAGTCAAATATTACTTTAAATAAATTGATTTATTGTTAAATTAGTGATATAATATCAAAGTTATGTGCTCAGAAAACTAAGGAGGTTAAAAATTATGGCTGTTTGTAATGTAATTTCTCACAGAGGGGCAAATAGAGTTACACCCCAGAATACTATTGAAGCGTTTAAGAAGGCTATTCAGTTCAGAGCTGATGGTTTTGAAACTGACGTTCACCTTACAAGTGACGGTGTACCTGTAATATGTCACAACTATACAATAGATAAAACTTCTGACGGTAAGGGTGCAATTGCGAAAAACACTCTTGATTATCTTAAGGGATTTGACTTCGGTTCATATTTTCACCATACATTCAAAGGTACAGAGATTCCTACACTTGAGGAGTTCCTTAAGCTTTCTGAGAGAGCAAATCTTAAGGTGCTTAATATCGAAATAAAAAGTCCTCGCAGTAAGGATTACACAATTGTTGACAAGGTAATTGAGGCTGTCAAGGCTCATAATCTTTTCGATAAGCTTCTTATTTCAAGTTTTGACCCCGATTTGTTGGTTTATATAAAGGACTATGATGAAAACTGCAAAACTGGTTTCCTTTATTCTCCGGACAAGCCGATTACCTATAAGCAGGTACTTGGCAATGAAATCGGTTTTGCGAAAAGCATCGATGCTGATGCACTTCACCCTCATCAGATGTTTGTCAATCAGGAGCTTGTTGATTCTGCACATGAAAACGGAATTATGGTTAATCCCTGGACAGTAAACAAAGAAAAAGATATCATCAAGCTTGTAAAAATGGGTGTTGACGGTGTTATTACCGATGTTCCCAATATTGCAAAGAGATTGATTGAAGCATTATAAAAATTAAGTGACCTCTTGTGAGGTCACTTTTTTACATAACAATATTTAATATTTCAGGGAATTTATTGATTGTATAGTCGGGTGAATCAACTTTTCCGAAACCGAAAGAAGCAAAGATGAATGGGAGTCCTGCAAATTTTGCAGCGTCCGCATCTCCCTGGGTGTCGCCGACAAATATTGAGTTTTTAAAACCGTTTCTTTCAAGAAGGATTTTTAAATTCTCGCCTTTCGGAAGGCATCTTGCATCAGGGTGCTCTGAGTCGCAGAAGTAATCTTCAAGCTTGTGAAAACGTAGAAAAGTTTCAATGTAGCCGTCCTGACAGTTGCTGACGATATAAAGCTTAAAATGTTTTTTAAGTTCAGCAAGTGTTTCCTCAAGTCCGTCAAAAAGCATTCCGCCTTTTTGTGAAAGTATCTCATCACAGGCAACAATTCCGTCCTCAAAAAACTTCATCTGTGCTTCGGAATCAAGCCCGGGGTAGAGCTTATTCATCAGGTCGATTTTATTAAGTCCGAGCGCACCTGCCATATCTTCCTTTGTGATTCTCGGCAGGTTGTGTTTATCTGCCGTAATAATCCAGGCTTCTGTAATTGCTTCAAGCGGATTCCAGAGTGTACCGTCAAGGTCAAATCCTATGCTGTCATATTTCATAATCTATTCCTCCAAACAAGTATGATAATACAATAAACTTCCCGTTTTGTCAAAAAGTATTCTTGAAATTTTTGTGGAAAGTAAATGATTTGTGTGTTATAATGAATCAAGTCTATTTTTCAGGGTGATGAAAATGCAGATTAAAATAAGCGATGAAGTGAAAAATCTTGTTCCGTCGTGTGTTCTGGGTGTTGTGAAATACAAAGCATTGATCGAAAAGAGCAGTAAGGAACTGACGGAATATTTTGACGGTATAATGGACGATATCGGTTCCAAATATATCACAAAGGATATTGCGGAAATGCCTCATATCCGCCCTACAAGAGCTGCATACAAGGCTCTCGGCAAGGATCCCCATTCCTACAGAGGTGCTGCTGAGCAGATGCTTCGCAGAGTTATTCTTAAAAAGGGGCTTTATCACGTCAACAATGCAGTTGATATAAATAACATAATTTCCGTTACCTCTGGTTATTCAATCGGTTCTTACGATGTTTCGGAAATTGTGGGTGATGCTGTTCTTTGCAGAGCACCTGAGGGAACACACTATAAAGGAATCGGTAAGGACGACTATGAATATAACGTCGAGTTTCTGCCCGCTTTCTTTGACGATGCAGGCTGTTTCGGTAATCCTTCAAGCGACAGCCAGCGAACAATGCTTAAAAACGGCATCAGAGAGGTCATATTCGTATTTTATGCCTTTGACGGTAAAGAAGGCCTTGAATACTGGATGGACGAAACAGAGCGGCTTCTTTCTGAATATTGTACCGATTACGAAACGATTGAAAAGATTATTATAGAATAGGAGAAAACCTATGCTTGATTATTTTGACTTTGACAAAAACAATGAAAGAGTCCTTTGTGAAATGGGCGGTAAAAATGCTGAAATGTTTATGACTATAAAAGTTAAGAAGCTGTTTAAAGGCGAAACCTTTGAAGTATATGACGAGAATAATGAAACAGCTTTTCTTATTCTCAAAGGAAACCTTGATATAAGCTGGAACGGCAGAACGGAAAATATGGTGCGTAAGAATCCGTTTGAAAAAACACCGTACTGTCTTCACGTATGTAAGGGTATCAAAGTAACTGTTACTGCTAATGCAGAGAGTGAGTTTATTGTTCAGCAGACAGATAACGACAGAGAATTTGAACCTGTTTTCTATAAACCCGAAGATTGTCTTTATCAGCATTTCGGAAAAGATCAGTGGGAAGGAACGGGCTCACGAATCGTTTCAACTATGTTTGACTATGATAATGCACCGTATTCAAATATGGTTATGGGTGAGGTTTTCAATCAGCCGGGCAGATGGTCAAGCTATCCGCCGCACCATCATCCGCATCCCGAAGTATATTACTATCAGTTTGATCCACAGCAGGGCTTCGGTGCTTGCTTTAACGGTGATGATGTATTCAAGAGTGTTGATGGTTCATTCTGCACAATTGAGGACGGAAAGGATCATCAGCAGGTTGTAGCACCGGGTTATACAATGTACTATGTCTGGATGATAAGACATTTTGACGGTGATCCGTGGTACAAGACGACACGCTATTACGCAAAAGAGCATGAATGGCTCACAAAAGCAGACTAAAATAATACTCCGCACAGCTGATGTTGTGCGGAGTAATTTTTATATCTTATTAAGAAATTCAAGCCATTTTTTGCTTATTGCTTCAATTGAATGAGTTTTCAGAAGTTCCCTTGCATTAACTGAAAGTTTAGCTGCAAACTCGGGATTGTTTAGAATTTCAAGAATTGAATCTGCAATCTGATCTGTGCTTCCGACATCAACAAGAATTCCGTTATTTCCGTTTTCAATCAGCTCTTCAGGACCCATGTCGCAACGTGTTGAAACACAGGGAACACCCATTGCCATAGCTTCCATAAGCACGTTCGGCATACCCTCAAGGTCAGAAGAAAGAACAAATACATCCGCTTTATTAACAACTTTAACGGATTGCGGGTCGGTGCCGGGAAGAAAAATTCTTTCCTCAAGTCCGAGCGAAGAGATTTGTTCTTCAAGTTCTTTTCGAAGCTCTCCTTCGCCGAAGATAATCATCTTATGCTCGGGTATTTTCTCACTTATTGAAGCAAATGCATCAATAAGAATATCAAAACGCTTCTGCTTGTTAAGTCGACCGACAGCACAGATAAACTTTTCTCGTTCCTCTGGTGGTGTAAGCTCATAAACCGTTTCGTTGAAAATTGCATTTGGGATAATAATATCGTTTTTTCTCAACTTATCTGCGAAGAAAAGTGAAGATTTTTTTGTCTGAAAAATATACCCGTTACAAAGCTTGTAGAAAAACTTTCTTAGAAAAGAATTGATTTTTGTTGCCTTATATTTATACGGATTATTTCTCTCCGTGCCGACCGATTTTGTCTTCGTGAAGGCTGTAGCTATAACGGTATACCATGTCATTGAAAAGCTCATTCCGATAAGTACATCAAGCTCTCTTTGTTTTATAAAAGAACGGATCTTCAGCATTCTTTTAAAAGCACCGAGTAATCTTTTAGCTGAAAGAGAAAGAGCTATTTCGTCGAAACCGAGACGAAGGTGACTGACATTATCATCCAAAGGATAAAAGCTGTCAATGTCTTTGAATGTGATTATTTCCGTGTGAATACCTTTTTTTGAAAAATAGTTCGCAAGCGAAACCGTTGCTCTTTCAGCACCGCCTGCATTCAGGTCGTTTATAAGGAAGCCTATTTTCATGTCATTTCCTCATTTTTTAAATATTCCGGTTTTGTTAAGACCGCTGTATAAAGGAAGTCCCGCAAGGTAGCAGACAACAATTTCACCGAATGCAACACTTGCTCCGGCAGAAAAAAAACCTAACATACTGAATCCTTCGGGAAGGAAAAATGCAATTTCAAGTCCGACTATCACTCCGTTGAATAAAACCGGAAAGATAAGTGAAAGTAACGGAAGGTTTCTGAAACAGATTTTTCGTGTTAATCTTGAACAGATTGCAGCAAGTAAGGTTGCGAGTGACCCGCAGATAATATCTATAAGTCCGAACGGGCTGTTCAGATTAGCGATTATGCACCCGACAGTGAGACCGGGGATTGCCGCCGGTGTAAGAACCGGTAATACAGTAAGTGCTTCAGCAATTCTGAACTGAACGGAACCGAAGGAAATTGGTGCACAGATAAAAGTGACGGCAACGTAGATGCCGGCAATCAGTGCACTCTGAACAAGATAGTAAGTGCGGTTGTTTTTAGTTTTCATATAAATTCTCCTTAGTTTTGTTTATAGTCAGGATGGTTTCGAACTGACTTTTATTATTAATTTATTCTATCATATTGCTGTTGATTTTTCAACCTGATTACAGAATTTGACAAAATATTATTTTTATTTACTTTTTTTTCATTATGTGATAAAATACTAGAAAGTGAGGTAATTGCTATGGTGGAAAAAAAGAAGAAACCTTTAGCGGACAAGCTTAAGGAACTAAGAAAAAATTTTTGTATGACTCAGGATGATATCGCTGAGCTTCTTGATATGAGCCGTACAACTTTTTCAAAATATGAAAACGGTGCGGCAAATCCTCCGCTTCCTGTGTTGCGTAAACTTTCGGCAATTTACAACGTTCCGATAGAATATCTTATTCACGATGAATCTTCATCAAAAATGATATTCAACTCTGGGACAGAAGATAAGGTGCCTGAGGAAGAGTCTGCTTTTCAGTATTTTTCACAGCTTACAAAGGAAGAAAGAATGCTTATTCTTAAGTTGCGTCTTATGAAAAAAGAGAAAAAAGCAGAGCTTATGCGAAAAATAGAATCTGAAGATGAATAAGGAACGGTGCTTCGGCATTGTTCTTTTTTGTATAAAAAACATCATTTTGCTTATCATAATCATTAGCGGAGGTTTGATTATGATAACAATAGGTTTTTACGATGCAAAACCATACGATATTGAGTATTTCAATTTAATTAATGAACAGTATGGCTTTAAAATTAAGTATATTGAAGCAAGGCTCAATGAAAATACAGCTTTGCTTTCTTGTGACTGTGATGCTGTCTGTGCTTTTGTCAGTGATGATGTATCAGCAGAAGTAATAGACAGACTATGCTCTGTCGGAGTTAAGCTGATTGCGATGCGTTGTGCAGGTTATAACAATGTTGATATAAAATATGCTGAAAATAAAATTCCGGTTGTAAGAGTGCCTGCGTACTCACCGTATGCTGTTGCCGAGCATGCAATGGCTATGTTGCTTACTCTTAACAGAAGAACTCATAAAGCTTTTTTGAGAACACGTGATTTTAACTTCAGCCTTAACGGCCTTACAGGCTTTGATCTTCATTCTAAAACAGTAGGCATAATTGGTACAGGAAATATCGGAAGTGTTTTTGTTGATATCTGCAAAGGCTTCGGAATGAAGGTTATTGCATACGATGTTAACAGGACTATGGATGAAGTTAAGTATGTGGACCTTGATACACTTTTCAGAAATTCGGATATAATATCTCTGCACTGTCCGTTAAACCACAGTACCTACCATATGATTGATGAAAACAGTATTTCAAAAATGAAGAAGAGTGTTTTCATAGTAAACACTTCACGCGGTGCTCTGATAAACAGTGAAGATCTCCTTGAAGCACTTCTGGATGAAAGGGTGGGCGGTGCATGTCTTGATGTTTACGAAGAAGAAGTAAACTTGTTTTACGAAGATAATTCAGAAACAATTATAAAGGATGAAATTCTTTCTCGTCTTATCGGTCTTCCGAATGTAATTGTAACTTCACATCAGGGATTTCTTACCCGTGAAGCCCTTACGAATATTGCATCTACAACTTTAGAAAATATCAGTGAATTCTTTATGGAAGGCACTTTACCGAACAAAATTCAATATAAATCGCTGAAAAGTTAAAAAATCAGGGGTAAAGTACCGAATAAGGGACTAAAAATCCAAAAAATAACGAACATTTGTGTTGACAAATTTAAATTATCTGCTATAATAGAACTCGTAAAGAACAAATGTTCACAGAATGTTCGGTTAATATTCGGAGGTAATTATTATGACATTATTATTTGCAATTAAAGTTATTCTTTCAGTTATCGCAGTTTTGTTTGTATCATACGGCTTGCTTCACGAGGACAAGGTTGTTGCTTTTGAAGATGCAGTTATAAGACTTATCAAGAAAAAGATTTATCTTCACAAGCGTCGCAAGGCTCTTGAAAAAAGACGTCAGCAGGGGAGAACTTCTTCCGTTTACGTACGTCCGCAGTATGAAACACCCGTCAGAAGACAGGCTCCTGCAGCTGAAAGAAGAAGAGTTGCCTGACAATATAATAAAATTCAAGCGGTGAGCTCAACCTGAGTTCACCGCTTTTTCTGTGCTGTATTTATTTTGAAAGCTTAATGTCGATATCGTATTCGGGAATGTATTTACCCTGAGCGAAATCACGAGCTCTGAAAAGAATGTGATTGTTATAAGCCTCAATCATAAATCCGATACCTGCATTATTGTAATCACCGTCTTTGTTAACGATTGCAGTTGACGGAAGATTGATTGAATGGAAGTTATCGATCTTCTGATATGTATACTGTCCGAGACCTGTATGAAGATGACCTGAAATCATAATAACGTTTTTGTACTTGTTCATAATAGCCTTAAGCTCGTCAGACTGAGCACCAACAGAGCCTGCTGTTTCGCTCGGGCTGTTCCATGTGTCGGGAAGTCCGTGTGTGAGCTTAAGTGACTGGTGACATACAACAAAAGCAGGTTTACCTTTTGCAGTAGCCTTAGCGAGTTCTTCGTCGAGCCATTTGAGCTGAGCCTCGTTGAAGTATGATTCTTCAAATTCAGCTGTATCGGTACCAAGAACAATAAAAGTGTAACCGTTTACATTGTAAGTGTAATGAAGTGCGTTCATTGTGAAATCATTTTCTTTGCCTGCATTAAGCTCGTTTGCAAAAGCAGTGAAACGGTTAACAACCTGTTTGTAGCTGCGAAGTCTTACATCGTGGTTTCCGACAGCCAACATATAACCGCCGACATTTGCGGTTGCAAGCTTTTCTGAAATATATTCATACTCGCAAGCAAGTCCGTTTTCGGCAATATCTCCGGCAATAAGAAGTGCATCCACGCCTTTACCTGCATTTGAAAGGTCTTCGCAAGCAGCGTTAAACGGCTGGAATCTCTTAGCCATATAATTTGAAAACTGCGGGTCAGCCCAAGCAACAACTGTCATGTTTGCACCGTTTTCAGCGTTACCTTCAATGGGATCGTTGGTTGCCGGAGCAACATAGGGTGTGAAAGCAAATACGAGGCTGATGAATGCTGCGAGCATTTTGTAGCCTAACTGTGTGAAAAATTCTACCATTGTTAATACATCTCCTTAAATGAGTTGCAAGTATTCTAACATTATTAGTCTGTTTTTGTCAATCAGATTAATCATATGTTATGTATAATTTTTTATTGTAAATATATTTGACTACTAATTGAAACTAATATATAATATAGCCATAAGTCAAAAAAGGAGCGATATTTATGTATGATTTTCAGAAAGTGTTCGGTATTGAAGAAAATGCCGGATGTTTTGAAAAGTGTTCGGTAACCTTTGGTGCTGTAAGAATCAGTGCTCTTACGGATTACCTTATTCGTATTGAGGTTCAGAAGGATAAAAAATTCTGTGACTATGCGACTCAGACTGTTCTTAACAGAAAGCTTGATAAGGTGGATTTTACCGCATACAAGCGTGCGGATTCAATTGTTGTTGAAACTGCAAAAACTCGCTTTGTTGTCGGATATCCCTCAGGTAAACTGCTTAAGGTTGTCCTTGATGACGGCAGAGTAATTACCGATTTTGTATCGGGAAATCTTAAGGGTACAAGACGTACGCTTGACCTTACCGCAACTCAGGTTAAAATCGGTGACGGTGTTGTATCAAAAGACGGTGTCGCTCTTATTGATGACAGCGAAACGCTCCTGCTTCTTGCTGACGGTACTGTTAAACCGCGTAAGGAAATCCTCGGCAGAGATAAAAACGGAAAAGATGAGTACTGCTTTGCTTACGGTTATGACTATAACAAAGCTGTTGCTGACTACTACAGACTTACAGGTATGACTCCGCTTATTCCGCGTTTCGTACTCGGTAACTGGTGGAGCAGATATAAGGCATATACTCAGGATGAATACCTCACACTTATGAAGCGTTTTGAGGCTGAAAAGATTCCTATCACAGTTGCTACTGTCGATATGGACTGGCACTGGGTTAAGATTGGCGAAAAGTTCGGTAAAGAAACAACAGTTTTTGAAAAGCCGAAGAATCCTGTACGCTATGTCCGCGGAAGCTATATGATTCCTGGTTGGACGGGCTACAGCTGGAATACAGATCTTTTCCCTGACTATAAGCAGTTCCTCAAGGAACTTCAGGATATGAATCTTAAGGTAACTCTCAATCTTCATCCTGCGGCAGGTGTTGCACACTTTGAAGATATGTATGAAGAGTTTGCTGAGTATATGGGTATCGACCCTGCAACGAAACAGCGAATTGAATTTGATATGACCGATAAGAAGTTCATCGAAGGTTATTTCAGATTCCTTCATCACAAGTACGAAGAAGAAGGCGTTGACTTCTGGTGGATGGATTGGCAGCAGGGCAATAAGACAAAGGTTGAAGGTCTTGATCCTCTCTGGGCACTTAATCATTATCACAGCCTTGACCTTGCCCGTGACGGAAAGCGTCCGCTTATTCTTTCACGTTATGCAGGTTACGGTTCACACAGATATCCTCTCGGTTTCTCGGGTGATACTGCAGTTCTTTGGTCTGCACTTAAGTTCCAGCCTTACTTTACGGCGACAGCTTCAAATATCGGTTATTCATGGTGGAGCCACGATATCGGCGGTCATCTTTCGGGTGTGCGTGACGATGAGCTTTATCTTCGTTGGGTACAGTTCGGCGTTTT
>JAZRNR010000037.1:0-6073 GCA_045648305.1 Acutalibacteraceae bacterium | reverse complement strand
AAGCTCGATCTTACGTGCAGAAACAACCTTCTTGAGTGCTGCATCAACGTTATCAAGTGAGAAACCGTCAACCTCTTTGAGTACCTTACCTGTGATAATCATATTTGCAAGAGTCTTGATGTTGTTGTCATATGCCATCTGTGTTGCAGGGATATAGTAAACATCAACGTTTGTTCTCTCAACCTTCTTATCGATAAGTGTTGAGTCAACGAAAATCTTGCCGCCACTTACAACAGCATTCTCATACTTTTCAAGTGAAGGAAGGTTCATTGCGATAAGTACATCGGGAGCATCAACGATGGGAGAACCGATCGGATCGTCGCTGATGATAACTGAACAGTTAGCTGTACCGCCACGCATTTCAGGACCGTATGAAGGAAGCCAGCTTACCTGCTTGTCTTCGATAAGGCCTTTGTATGCAAGGAATTTACCTGCGAAGAGGATACCCTGTCCGCCGAAGCCTGCAGAAAGCAATCTGCATGTCTTACTCATTTTGCTTCCTCCTCTGCATAGATATCTTTATAAACACCGAGAGGATAATACGGAAGCATCTTCTCATCTACCCATTCGAGTGCCTTTTCGGGAGTCATACCCCAGTTTGTCGGGCAAGTTGAAACAACCTCGATAAGAGAGAAGCCTTTTCCTTCAAGCTGGTTCTGGAAAGCCTTTTTGATAGCCTTCTTTGCATTCTTTACGTTCTTTACGTTGTTAACAGCAACACGCTCAAGGTAAGCTGCACCGTCAACGTTTGAAAGAAGCTCACAAACCTTTACGGGATAACCTACTGTTTCAACATCTCTGCCGTAAGGTGAAGTCTGTGTAACCTGACCCGGAAGAGTTGTCGGAGCCATCTGGCCACCTGTCATACCATAGATTGCGTTGTTTACGAAGATAACAGTGATGTTCTCTCTTCTTGCTGCTGCGTGTACTGTTTCAGCTGTACCGATAGCTGCAAGGTCACCGTCACCCTGATATGTAAATACGATCTTTGAAGGATCACTTCTTTTAACACCTGTTGCAACTGCGGGAGCACGTCCGTGTGCAGCCTGAACAAAGTCACATGTGAAATAGTTATATGCCATAACAGCACAACCAACGGGAGCAACACCGATTGTATCGCCCTCGATGCCGAGCTCGTCAATAACTTCCGCTACAAGGCGGTGGATAATACCGTGTGTACAACCCGGGCAATAGTGAAGCACTGCATCTGTGAGTGCCTTCGGCTTTTCAAATACTACTGACATCAGAACGCACCTCCGTTCTCGTTAACTTCATTGATTTTTGCAAGTACCTCTTCAGGTGTGGGGATCATACCGCCGACACGGTTGCAGAGGTAAACAGGCTTCTTGCAACGGATTGCAAGTTCAACGTCTTCGATCATCTGACCCATGCTCATTTCAACACAGATGAATGCCTTGCACTTATCTGCTGCAGCTTCAAGAACCTTCTTCGGGAAGGGCCATACTGTGATAGGTCTGATCATACCGACCTTAACGCCGTTTGCACGAGCTTCATTGATTGCATTCTTAGCAACACGTGAAGTAATACCAAAAGCAACAACGCAAACCTCTGCATCGTCCATAAGGTACTCTTCGTACATAACTTCGTTTTCTTCGATTGCCTTATATTTCTCGTATCTTTCGAAGTTCTTGATTTCAAGCTCTTCGGGCTTAAGATAGAGTGAATTTACGATATTGTGCTCTCTTTCGCACTTTGTGCCTGTAAGTGCCCAGGGCTTCTCGTATTTTGTAACTTCGCCTACATCAAGTGATACAGGCTCCATCATCTGGCCCATTGTACCGTCAGCGAGGATCATTGAAACCATGCTGTACTTGTCTGCAAGGTCAAAAGCCTTTACTGTAAGGCTTGCCATTTCCTGAACTGAAGAAGGAGCGAGAACGATGTTTCTGTAGTCACCGTGTCCGCCACCCTTTGTTGACTGGAAATAGTCAGACTGTGAAGGCTGGATACCGCCGAGACCGGGACCACCTCTCTGAACATTAACAACAACAGCTGGAAGGTCGCAACCTGCAAGGTATGAAATACCCTCAGCCTTAAGAGAAACTCCCGGGCTTGAAGATGATGTCATAACTCTTTTACCTGTTGATGCAACACCGATTACCATATTGATAGCAGAAACTTCACTTTCAGCCTGAAGGAAGGTTCCCCCGATTTTCGGCATACGCTTTGCCATATAAGCCGCAACTTCTGTCTGCGGTGTGATGGGATAGCCGAAGTAATGATGACAGCCTGCCTGAATAGCAGCTTCAGCAATAGCTTCGTTACCCTTCATAAGTACTTTTTCTGACATTATTTTTTCACCTCTCTACCGTAATTACACAATCGGGACACATTGTTGCACAGAATGCGCAACCGATGCACTTTTCAGGCTCAGTTACTTCTGCGGGGTGATGGCCCTTAGCATTGAGCTTTGTTTCTGACAGTTTAACGATACCTTTCGGACAAGCGCCGACGCAAAGGCTGCAGCCCTTGCAAAGGTCTGTTTTGAATGTTACTTTTGCCATAGCTTTTACCTCTCTTAGTTTATCTTTTCCTGTAGTCTGAGTGGCATTAAATTCTCCACTTTGCCGTACAGATTATTATACAACTTTTCATCTACGGTTGTCAACCTTACAGGAAGACCCGTAGCCTTTGAAACCTCATCTGCATAGCCGAGAGAGTCAAGAACATCCTGCTCGGTTGTTTCCTCGCCTATGTTTGAGTTATTAACAATTGCCGTGAACTTCATTGAGCATGCCGCTTCAATTTCTGCCATAACCTCGAGAGTGCTTTCGACGTCCCTTGTAAGAGGGCGGTACATATTGATTACCATAAACATCTCGTAGTTATTTTCTTTCTTAAGACTGTCTGCATAACGACCGAGGGCATATGCTCCCCTGTCGTCACCGCCGATATCCATAACGGCATATTCTGTATTATTATCAACAATGGAATAAACATCCTGAGGCAAAGCCGGAAGGTCGACGTTTGAGCTTGCATACTGCGAAGAAATAAGTCGGATTCCCGCCTCAGTCAGTTCTTTTTCGCTGTCTTTTGTTCGGAAGTAAGGATTGACGATATCAAGGTCAGCGATTGCGACGGGTTTGCCGTCCGCTCTGAGTTTAAGAGCGTAATTAACCGCAATGTTTGTCTTTCCGCTTCCGTAATGACCTGCAAAAAGTGTTACGCGCTTCGATTCCACTGTATCACCTCTTTTAAAGCTGATTTCTTATAATCTTTCCGCTGATAGTCTTCGGGAGCTCTGTTCTGAACTCGACTATTCTCGGATACTTGTAAGGTGCTGTATGCTCCTTAACATATTTCTGGATTTCCTTTTTGAGTTCTTCTGTCGGTTCTGTGCCCTTTGTGAGTACAATACTTGCCTTTACAACCTGACCTCTGATTTCGTCAGGTGCTGCAGAAACACCGCATTCAAGAACATAAGGAAGCTCCATAATAACATTTTCAATCTCGAACGGTCCGATACGGTAGCCGGATGACTTGATAACGTCATCAATACGGCCGACATACCAATAGTAGCCGTCTTCGTCTTCCCAAGCGGTATCGCCTGTATGATAGTAACCGTCGTACCATACATCCTTGGTCTTTTCTTCATTCATAAAGTAGCCGATGAAAAGACCACACGGAACTTTGTCGCTTGTCTTGATACAGATTTCACCTGTTTCACCAAGCTCGGCAGGTGTTCCGTCCGGACGGAGAATCTGAATATCGTAAAGCGGTACGGGTTTACCCATTGAACCCGGCTTCGGATTCATACCGACAAGGTTAGCAATTGAAAGTGTTGTTTCAGTTTGTCCGAAACCTTCCATAAGTGTAAGTCCTGTTGCATTATAGAACTGTTTGAACACTTCAGGATTAAGAGCCTCGCCTGCAACCGTCGCATGCTTGATTGAGCTTAAATCGTACTTACTGATATCCTGCTTGATAAGCATTCTGTACATTGTCGGCGGAGCACAGAAGGTTGAAATCTGATACTTCGCGAACAACGGCAGAATATCTGCAGCATCGAATCGGTCGAAGTCATAAACAAATATTGAGCCTTCGCAGAGCCACTGTCCGTAAAGCTTACCCCAGAGCGCCTTACCCCAACCTGTTTCAGAAATTGTAAGGTGGAGTCCGTCCTTGCTTACACAGTGCCAATACTTAGCAGTGATGTAATGACCGAGGGGATACTTAAAGCTGTGTGTTGCGATTTTCGGATAGCCTGTTGTTCCTGAAGTGAAGAACATAAGCATCGGATCATCACCGCACGGTGCATTTTCATCTCTTCTGTAACGGCGGCTGAAGAGGCCGTATTCTTCATCGAAGCTGTGCCATCCTTCTCTTGTGCCGTTAACTATAATTTTATTTTTAAGTGTACCTGTAACAGCATCTGCAAGCTCAGCCTGTCTTGCTGTATCGCCGTCTGCAGTACAGATAATTGTTGAAACATTAGCAGCCTTGAATCTGTATTCAAAGTCGTGCTGAACAAGAAGGTTTGTTGCAGGAATAACAACAGCACCAATCTTGTGAAGGCCGAGAATTGCAAACCAGAACTGATAGTGACGCTTCATTATAAGCATTACTGTGTCACCCTTCTTGATGCCGAGTGACTTAAAGTAGTTTGCAGCCTGGCTTGAATGCTCTTTGATATCTTTATAAGTAAAGATTCTTTCATTCTTATCCTTATCAAGGTGAATCATCGCACGTTTGTCAGGTGACTTTCTGCCGATGTTATCCACGATATCAAAAGCAAAGTTGAAAGTATCTTCGTTATTGAAGTCGATTGAAACGAGGTTACCGTTCTCATCCTCACGTGCATCGATATACTTTTCACACACAAGGCTTCCCGAAGCTTTTGTACCCTTGACAGCTCTGTCATGGACAATCTTTTCAACAGCTTCGTCACTTGCCATAACCATTGCGAGGAAAACGCAGTCTCTTCCGTCAACGGCAATCATACCGTGAGGTGTTGAGCTGTTATAATAAATGCTGTCGCCCTCTTCGAGGATTTCCTCATGGTTACCGATTCTGACCTTGAGCTTACCGCTGATAACAAGGTCAAACTCCTGACCTGCATGAGTTGTTGTATGAATCGGCTGATTTTCAAGCTCAGCTGAATATTCATAACGTACCATGTACGGGTCTGAAAGTCTTTTTCTGAACTTCGGAGCAAGGTTTTTGATTTCGATGCCGTTTTCACTTGCAGTCGTCTGTCCCTTACCCTTTCTTGTTACCGTATACGATGTAAGAACGGCACTGTGTCCTTCAAGGAGGTCGGTAAGACCGATATCAAAAGCAAGAGCACACTTATGCACAAAAGTGAACGGAAGATCAATTTCTCCTGCTTCATAAATATTATACTGTTCAACAGATACTTCTGTTTTTTCAGCCATTTCTTCTACGCTGAAGCCACAGATATCGCGCATTTCCTTAATTCGCTGTGCCACCTCGTAGAGCTTATTAGTTGTGTTGTTTTCCATAAATTTACCTCCTTTTTATGACTTTGAGGAAATAAAAAACCGTCTCAAAGTCCTTAAAAACTTTGAGACGGAAAATAAAATCCGCGGTACCACTCAAATTGCACTCTGCTATTGCTTTATGCCACTCATCAGGGTCAGCCAACCCCTTAACACTAACGTAGTTATACGGAAGAAACTATTTGCACTAAGCTTTCATCTCTCCGGCTCAGAAGTGATAGGTCATAACCGTTTGAAACTGTCGGTCTCGCACCATCCGCCGACTCTCTTTAAGTTTCGAAAACGCAACCGTCTTCGTCACAGCCTTTATAAACAATTACTTGTTGCGATATATTATAAACTTATTATATATCATTTTCAAGAAACACTTTGTAATGCATGTATTACATTTTGTAATGTGTTTTTATGCGGTAACAACTGAATTTGCTTTCTGCAAGCCGTATTTTTCAATCGCCATTTCACGCATTTTATACTTAAGAATCTTACCTGCGGCATTCATCGGGAATTCCTTGACGAAGTCAATGTACTTCGGCACCTTGTGCCTTGCCATATGGTCAAGAACATACTGTTTCATTTCTCCAACAGTCATCTCC
>JAZRNR010000036.1:0-2087 GCA_045648305.1 Acutalibacteraceae bacterium | reverse complement strand
AGTATGGAAAGGTCTATTTCCTCACCAGTTACGTTTGAAACTAAAGAACAAACGATGGCTTGCGTCTGGTCTGACAACTTATTTTTAATGTTTTCTTCAATATTGCCCTTATGCGAGAAAAATGTAATGGAAATTCGTCCTTCTGCCTCCATACTATACAAAGGTCTTAAGACACTATTGTGTTCCATATAGGATGTTAAAACGTTTGCGCCTTCCGGGATACAAGTTTTAATGGCAACATTCAATGCCTCCGTAGCATTATGATAAAAAACAATACGGTTAGGATTTTCATAGTGTAGTATCTGTGATATCATATCCCTTGTATCGTAAATCATCTCTGCGGTTTGCATAGATAGATAATGACCACTTCTCCCGGCGTTCCCATATCCATTTTTTAAGTAGTGAATTGTTTTTGCAAGTACTTCTTTAGGTTTTTTAAACGTCGTAGCGGCGTTATCAAAATATATAATACTCATAAATAAGTGTTGTAGCTGATATTCCTCGTTGTTAAAATATGAACCACAGAATAAACATCTTTTTCAGCAAACTCAATCCCGTATGAGCACCCGTTTCTCGTTCTTCTTTCCTCCAGTTTTACTACGGCGACAAAAATCCGCTCTTTCGCCAGGATTTTTTTAATTTTAATGCTTTCATTTAATGTACCTATTGAAAAAACAATATTTTTCATAATGCAATCTCACCTCAGACTTTTCTATCTTTAATATATGAAAATTTAAGAGAAATGTCTTTATTTTTTAAAAAAAGTATAGACTTTTCATTGCGTTTATGTTATACTATATTTATTGTACAGAGGTGTTTTTATGAAAGTGATTCCGTTTTACCCTAATGGGTATTTTGGATCTGTCTGTTATGTTTTACAATTATGTGAAAAATATGTTGTCATTGATCCGTCGGTTTCGGCAGATGAGATCATAAATGTAATACCGAATTTCTCGCCTTCCTATATCATTCTCACGCACGCACACTTTGACCATATGCTTTTTCTTGATAATATGCACGAGCGTTTTCCTGAGGCGCCTGTTTTGTTGAATGAAAATGATGCTAATGGATTTTTGTCTCCTTATTATAACGCATCTATTCTATTCACAAGCAAGGCGTTAACGTATGCTGGCGTGTATACTGAAGTAAAGGACGGGGATGAACTTTGGATTGATTCTATTCGACTAAGATTTTATCGCTTCAGTGGACATACGGAAGGCAGTATGATAATAGAATGCGAAGATGCTTTGTTTGTCGGAGATCTCATTTTTGAAGGTGGAAATTGGGGACGTGTTGACCTCATATCGGGTAACTATGATAAAATGACTCGTTCCATCACAAACTTTTTCAATCTTTTCGATAAAGAGTACACGATATATCCCGGTCACGGATCTGCATTTTCATATATTCAAGCAAAACGCAATTTCAATCATTAATCCGAAAGGACTATAAATACAAATGGAAGAATTAAGAAGTAATTTTATTCACGACATCATTGATGAGGATTTAGCTGCAAATCCTGAGCTTCGCGTTCATACTCGTTTCCCTCCAGAGCCTAATGGTTACCTTCATATCGGCTCGGCAAAGGCTATTTGGATTAACGCAATGACCGCAAAAAAATATGGTGGGTTATTTAATCTCAGATATGATGATACAAATCCATCTAAAGAGGACACCGAATATGTAGACAGTATCGCAGAGGACCTTAGATGGTTGGGTTGCGAGCCTACGGGTGGTATATTCTATGGATCGGATTATTTCGATCTTTGCTACGAATACGCAATTAAGCTTATCAAAGACGGCAAGGCATATGTATGCGATCTGAATGCAGATGAATTGCGCGAATATCGTGGCACTTTAACTGTACCAGGCAAGAACAGTCCTTATCGCGATAGAACCGTAGAAGAAAACTTGGCTCTTTTTGAACGTATGAAAAACGGAGAGTTCCCTGATGGTAGTAAGACACTCCGTGCAAAAATCGACATGGCATCTCCGAATATGAATATGCGAGATCCCGCAATTTACAGAATTCTTCATACATCTCATCACAGACAGGGAAACAAGTGGTGCATCTATCCTCTCTACGA
>JAZRNR010000035.1:0-14971 GCA_045648305.1 Acutalibacteraceae bacterium | reverse complement strand
CAGCTAACTGTTCAGTTATCATCAGCGACGAGCCGATCGGTTCTCCCATCGTTGATGCCCCCGATGTACTCATCGCAATGAACCTTCCTTCACTTGAAAAGTATGAGAACTCTGTTGTAAGCGGAGGTAAGATTTTCGTTGACTCAACACTCATTGACAAGAAGGTTGAAAGAACAGACGTTGATGTTTATTATATCCCTGCAACACAGATGGCATATGATAACAACATCAAGACTCTTGCAAATATGATTATCACAGGTAAGGTTCTCAAGGAAGTTGAAAGCTTTTCTCTTGATAACGTTGATGCAGCTCTTAAGAAGGTTGTTTCAGCACGTAAGATCGAGCTTCTCGGTGTTAATGAAACAGCTATCAAGTCAGGCTACGATTACGCTGAATAATTTTAAAACCTCCGTAATGCAATGCGTTACGGAGGTTGTTACTTTTTATAGTATCATTTAATAAACAAATTCGGGTTTGTCGAGTAGAATATTCAATCCGCATTGTAGGGGCGACCATCGGTCGTCCGCAAAAATCCTGCGTAATTCAACGGACGCGCAATGCGCGCCCCTACGAACCCAGTTTCGAATAACCGTGTAGGGGACGACGTCCTCGACGTCCCATTAAAATTTGATATGATTTAGTGGTCGATTCGTGAATCGCCCTACGAACCTTGTTTTAGTTAACTGCGTAGGGACGGGCGTCCTCGACCGTCCGTTAATTCAGCGTAATCTGCGGACCGTCCGGGAGGCCGGTCCCTACGAGCACAGAGATAGATAGTGTGAAATCAAAGAACCCGATAAACCCGAATTTGTCTGTCTGTTTTTATCTGCAACATACATTTTTTTCTCTTTTCTGAATATCCATATATTAACAAAAGAAAAAAGGGGTATTATATGGCTTTTCAGCAATTCGGGGTAGATTTATCAAGGTTTCAGCAGGGGATAAGCTTCGATGCACTTACAGATGCGGGTGTTGAATTTGTAATCCTACGCGGTGCGTATCACCTTACAAAAGACAGCGAATTTGAAAATTTTTACAGGGAAGCAAAGGCACAAAATCTTCCTGTCGGTGTGTACCTTTATACAATTGCCACATCACCGCAGGAGGCGAGGGAAGAAGCTAACTTTCTGCTCAATAATGTCCTGAAAGGAAAACAGTTTGAACTGCCGATTTATATCGATATTGAGGATGAACGTTATTATTCACGTCCGAAAGCAAGCAACAGTGCAGTAGTAAAAGCCTTCTGCGATACACTCGAAGCGAAAGATTACTTTACGGGTGTTTATGCATCAACATATTTCTTTGCGACCTATCTCGATGATTCACAGCTCAAAGCTTATACTCATTGGGTAGCTCAATGGTCAACTCAGCTCACGTATCCTGATAAAAGTGTGGTCGGAATGTGGCAGTTCGGCGGAAGCACAAACCGCATAAGAAGTCCGATTATTGCAGGGCTTAATGTTGACCAGAACTATATGTATAAGGATTTCCCGTCAATTATAAAATCTTACGGTCTGAACGGTTTTGGAAGAGAGGAGGCACCTGTTATGAATCCTGTAACGCCGCCGTCTGATGTCGGTGTAATCAAAAAAGGCGACAGAAACGCAGGTGTATATCTTCTTAAGCAGAACATTCTTCTTCTGAGAAAAGCAGGTATTATAACGCAGAGCGTAGACGATAATAATATTTTCGGAGACGGAACGGAAACTGCGGTAAAACAAATTCAGCGTGCCGCCAAAATTGCGGAAGACGGTATTGTAGGTGCACAGACAATCCGTGCAATCCGTACTCTTCTTGATGCAAAATTAGGATAAACTAATAACAGCAAGGTGTAATTTGATACATCCTTGCTGTTTTTGTTCAGTTATTCATAAATTCTTTTGGCGTTTCTCCATCTTTTTCCAACAGATGAAACCGTACATATCGTTGATGAAAAATACAATGAAGCATACTGTCATCGGCAGGTATGAAAGGTCCGTCATTGTTGCCAATATCCAAAGAACGATAAGCACAAGGTCATTTATTGCATAGCCGAGTGCAAAATAAGGATTGCGGAAAGCGGTCAGTGTTGCCGCAATGTAGCTTGTCAGCACAGAAAATGTACTTGGTAAAAGATTAGCTGTACCTAAAGCCTTGAGGATGAAATAAAATATAACGGTTACAACAACAGCAGAAACTGCAAGAAAAACAGCTTTTTTTAAGCCAAGCTTGCTGTCAACCTCAACCTCAGCTGTCTTTTTGTAAGGGTGTTTTATCCAGGAAATAAGTGACACAACAGCCATCGGAAGTGTCATTCCGGCATAAGTCAGAAGTTCTCCGTAGTAGCTGAAGCCGTAAGAAATCAACGCATAATTTATGCTGAATATAATCATCAGCACCTGACCGATAACAAAGCCTCTTGCTAAGAAAATGAGCGAAGTCACTCCGATAAGAGAGGTGATAAGACTCCACACGTTACCGCCTGAAAAACAGTAAGAAATGCTTATAACTGCAACAGAAAACAGCCAAAGACATAATTCAAATTTAGTAAGACTTTTAAACGCTTTGAAAATGTTCATTATATACTCTCCTAAAAAAATAACACCCGTATTACACATCTTCAAAGACCTAACGATGTGTAAACGGATGCGAAGCATCACACTACCCGGTGGCAGTAAATTTTGAGTTTTTCATATTGTAGCATATTAAAGCGTCGATTGCAACAGAAATTTTATAAGTAACTCCGTATTGATTTTGGACAGAGGTGTTGATATAATAAATTTATAAATTAGAGGAGGGGTAATGTGAATTTAGTTAAAAAATTATTGAAAGACACTCCCGAGGGTTGGTCAACAAATTCTCTCGAAAGAAAAAGTTACTATGCCTTTTTCATCGGACAGAATGCAATTTATGCCCTTGTAACGTCTTATCTTACAACGTACTTTATGCTTATCGGTGTTGACCTCACAAAGGCAACGGGAATTATGCTTGCTATCAAAGTATGGGATGCTGTCAATGACTGTATCTTCGGTGTTGTTTTTGATGCTGTTAAGTTCAAAAGCGGAAAGAAATACCTGCCGTGGCTTCGTGTTTCGCTTGTGCTGATAGTCGTCACAACAGTTCTTATGTTTGCGGCACCGTTTAATTCAAGCAGTACTACCAAGCTTATATGGTTTGCAATCAGCTATCTTATCTGGGATACTGTTTACACTCTTTGTGACGTGCCGATTTACGGTATTATCACATCTATGACAAAAAATATCTCCGAGCGTAACTCAATGATGGCTTATAAGAGCATCTGGGGCGGTGCAGGCGGCACGGTGACTTCTGTTGTTGTTCCTGTTCTTATCAGCGAAAAGGTCGGCAGCACTTACCTTGTAGCAGCTGTTGCTGTTGCGATAATTGCATTTGTTACGATGCTTCCGTCCTGTCTTACACTTCAGGAGCGTTATACTCCACCGAAAGAAGAGGAAAACTTCTCTGTCAGCAAGATGTTTGTTTATCTTTTCAAAAACAAATATCTCCTCATTTTCTACATAGGCTTCTTCTTCTATTCAAGTGTGAATATCATCGGTGCACTTAATATGTGGGTTTCGTTCTATCTCTTCAATGACAGTCTGTTCTCGCTTGTTGTCGGTGCATTCAGCGCTGTTCCGTCAGTCGTTCTTTCAATCGTTACTCCGAAAATTCTTAAGAAAATCGATAAAATGGTGCTCTTTAAATGGTGTACACTCGGCATAATTGTTTCAAGTGTTGTTATGTGGGCGATAGGCTATAAGAGTATTATTGCTTTTGCGGTTCTTTCTGTTATCCGTTCAATTCCGATGTCAATTTTCGGATGTGTGCTCTTTATGTTTACACCCGACTGTGCCGAATACGGCAAATTCAAAACAGGAATTGATGCGAAGGGTATTACTTTTGCAATCCAGACCTTTATGTGCAAGCTTACGGGTGCTGTATCGGGTTCGGTCAGCCTTTTGTGGATGGGACTTGAATACACAGGTTGGATAAGCGTTCCTGCAAAGAACTTTGAAGAGCTTCAGGCTCTCAATATTCAGCAGTCACCGCATGCACTTAATGTTTTATGGTTCGTTTACGTTATGGTGCCCGCAATCGGTTATGTATTCTCCTTGCTTACATGGATGCTTTATAAGCTCAACGACAAGGATGTTCAGGTTATGGCTGACTGCAATGCCGGAAAAATCACACGTGCAGAAGCCGAAAAGATGCTTTCAAGAAAATATTAAAATAAGTTGTTCATAAGGGTTATAATAAAAACACCGATTGCAGTTTGCTTTCTGCAATCGGTGCTGTTTTTATAAATTGCTCTGAGGTGTTACGTCCTCGTTGATGTAATCTTCAATTATCTTTCCGTCGCTGATACGGATAACCCTGTGTGCTTTCTGTGCAATTTTATCGTCATGTGTGATGAGGATAATTGTTCTTCCTTCAGCCCAGAGCTCGTTGATGATTCTCATAACTTCTTTGCCTGAGTTGGAGTCAAGGTTACCTGTCGGCTCGTCAGCAAGGATTACCGGAGGCCTTGCGGCAACGGCACGTGCAATAGCAACTCGCTGTTGCTGACCGCCCGACATCTGACTCGGCAGGTGCTCCATTCTCTTTTCAAGGCCGACTCTTCCCAATGCTTCCGTTGAAAGCTTTTCTCTTTCCTCAGCTTTCATTCCGCGGTAGATTAGGGGAAGCTCAACGTTTCCTTTTGCTGTGAGGCTCGGAATGAGGTTGAATCCCTGAAATATGAATCCGATTTCGCGGTTTCTTATCGCACTGAGCTCGTCATCGTCCATATCCTTGATGTCTTTTCCGTCAAGGATGTATGTTCCGCTTGAAACAACGTCAAGAAGACCGAGCATATTCATAAGCGTTGATTTGCCTGAACCGGACTGTCCGACGATAGCAACGTATTCGCCCCTGTCAATGCAGAGATTGACCCCGTCAAGTGCTCTTACTTCGTTTTCGCCGGGGTTATATATCTTGTATGCGTCTTTTAATTCAATGAGATGTGACATAGAATTTTCTCCCGAAAAGTTTATAATTAATGATAACACAAATTTTCCGTAAAATCAATTAAAGTTATTTTACCTCGCCTATATTAATATTTTATGAACAAAAAGAAAAAATCTCTTGTTATTTTCAACAAAAACAGAGCCGATACATTTACTGTTTGACAGAAGTAATTTGTTGACAAAAAACGATATTGTGATAAAATAAGCTTATATAATGTCTAAATGTGGGTAGTTCAGCTTTAATCTGTACTATCTGTTGGTAAATGAGGAATTATTTATGAAAATACTTGAAGAACGCATAATAAAAGACGGAAAGGTTTTCCCGGGAAATATCCTTAAGGTTGACCGTTTCCTTAATCATCAGGTTGATGTCAAGCTCCTTAACGAGATCGGTAAGGAATTTTACCGTCTTTTCGGTGATAAGGGCGTAAATAAGATTTTTACAATTGAAGCGTCGGGTATCGGTATCGCTTGTATCGTTGCGCAGTATTTTGATGTGCCGGTGGTTTTTGCAAAGAAGACTCTCGGTAAAAACATTTCGGCGGATGTTTATTCAACTCCGATTACATCGTTTACCCACGGAAAAACATATGACGTTATTGTTTCACAGGAATTTTTAAATCCTGAGGACAAAATCCTTATAATCGACGATTTCCTCGCACAGGGATGTGCTTTGCAGGGACTTATCAACCTCATTAAGTCTGCAGGTGCAGAGATCGTCGGTGCGGGCATTGTTGTTGAAAAAGCATTTCAGCAGGGCGGTGAGCTTATCCGCTCTCAGGGTATCCGCGTTGAATCTCTTGCAAGGGTTGAGTCAATGACGGATGACGGCAGAATCACATTCTGCGAATAATTATTTCGGTAGCAATTTTTAGCTATAAATAAAAAATAAACGGAGGAAAAACACATGAACATGAAAAAGATTCTTGCATTACTTCTTGCGGCAGTTATGGTTTTTGCTCTCGCAGCTTGCGGCGGAGAGAAGAACAAGGGTGATGAAGGTAAAGTAGATGCAGACTTCAAAGTAGGCTTTATCTTCCTTCATGACGAAAACTCAACTTACGACAAAAACTTTATTGATGCTGCAAAGGCAGTTCAGAAGGAACTCGGTCTTACTGACGAGCAGGTTATGTTCAAAATCAACATTCCTGAAACAGCAGCTTGTTACGAAGCAGCTCTCGAGCTTGTAGACGCAGGTTGTGACGTTATCTTCGGTGACAGCTTCGGCTTCGAGTCACACCTTCTTAAGGCAGCTCAGGAGAACCCTGAAGTTCAGTTCTGCCATGCAACAGGTACAAATGCAAAGACAGCAGGCGTAGCTAACTACCACAATGCTTTCGCATCAATCTACGAAGGCCGTTACCTTGCAGGTGTTGCTGCAGGTATGAAGCTTAACGAGATGATCAAGGATGGCAAGTTCACTGCTGAAGAAGCAAAGATGGGTTATGTTGGCGCATTCCCGTATGCTGAAGTAATCTCCGGCTTCTCATCATTCTACCTCGGTGCTAAGTCTGTTTGCCCGACAGTTACAATGGAAGTCAAGTACACAAACTCATGGTTCGATATCGCTAAGGAAAAGGAAGCTGCTCAGGCTCTTATCCAGTCAGGTTGTAAGCTTATCAGCCAGCACGCTGACTCTGAAGGTGCTCCTAAGGCTTGCGAAGAGAACAACATTCCTAACGTTGCTTATAACATCAATACAGCATCAATCGGCCCGAACACAGCTCTTATTTCTTCAAAGATTTCTTGGGAACCCTATATGAAGCTGATGATCGAGTCAGTTATGAACGGCAAGGAAATCCCTGCTGATTACACAGGTACTCTTGCTACAGGTTCAGTTCAGCTCACAGAGCTCAACGAAAAGGTTGCAGCTGCAGGTACACAGGAAGCTCTTGATGCAACAATTGAAAAGCTTAAGAACGGCGAAATCCATGTATTCGATACATCTGCTTTCACAGTAGGCGGCAAGGCTCTTGACGAAAACACACTTGCTGACGTTGTTCCTGATGAAAAGTATGAGGCTGATACAAAGGTTGTTTCTGACGGTTATTTCCACGAGTCAGAATACCGTTCAGCTCCGTATTTCTTCATGCAGATTGACGGTATCACAGGTGTTATTCCCGAATAATTCCGATTCGGTCTTTTAAATTTAAAGGGCGGGACACTAATCTGTCTCGCCCGATAATCTTTTTCAGTTATTAAAAATGTCTGTAGTTTCTGCAGCTGTTTTTAATAATTGAATCAATACGAGGAGGTTATTATGAATAATAAACCGATAGCGATTGAATTGAAAAAAATTACCAAAACCTTTGGCAAGGTTGTCGCGAATAAGGATGTTGACCTTACCGTATACGAGGGCGAAATACTTTCTATCCTCGGTGAAAACGGCAGTGGTAAAACAACCCTTATGAATATGATTTCAGGTATTTATTATCCCGACAGCGGTCAGATTTTTGTTAAAGGTAAGGAAGTAAGTATCCAGTCTCCGAACGATGCATTTGAGCTGAAAATCGGTATGATTCATCAGCATTTCAAGCTTGTTGATGTTTTTACTGCTGCTGAAAATATTGCACTCGGAATCAACGACGGAAAGAAATTTGACCTTAAGCGTATTTCTGCTGAGGTTGAAGAAATCAACAAAAAGTACGGCTTTAATATTGACCTTAAAAAGAAAGTTTACGAAATGTCTGTTTCTGAAAAGCAGACGGTAGAAATTGTAAAAGTTCTTTACAGAGGTGCGGATATTCTTATCCTTGACGAGCCGACTGCGGTTCTCACTCCGCAGGAAACACAAAGACTTTTCGGCATTCTCAGAAAGATGAGAGAAGACGGTAAGGCTGTTGTTATTATCACTCATAAGCTCCACGAGGTTATGTCGCTTTCAGACAGAGTTTCTGTTCTTCGTAAAGGTGAATATATAGGAACAATCAATACTTCTGAGGCTGATGAATCAACCCTTACTGAAATGATGGTTGGTAAGAAGATAAGCCTTGATATTGCACGTTCAGAACCCGTGAATGCGGTTGACAGACTTGTTGTAAACAACATCAACTGCACAAACCGTGAGGGTGTTAAGCTTCTTAATAATGTTAGCTTTACTGCTCGTTCAGGTGAAATTCTCGGTATTGCAGGTATTTCGGGAAGCGGTCAGCGTGAGCTTCTTGAGGCAATCGCAGGCTTGCAGAAGCTTGACAGCGGCTCAATAATCTATAATGATGCCAAGACGGGCAAGGCGGACAATCTCCGCGATAAAACTCCTGTACAGATTAGAGAACTCGGTATCCGCCTTTCTTTCGTTCCCGAAGACAGACTCGGTATGGGTCTTGTGGGCAATATGGATATCGTAGACAATATGATGCTCCGCAGCTATAAAAAAGGTAAGTCGGTTTTCTTGCAGAAAAAGGAGCCGAAAACTCTTGCAGAAAGAATTATCAAGGAGCTTGAAGTTGTAACGCCAAGCTCAGCAACTCCTGTTCGACGTCTTTCGGGCGGTAACGTGCAGAAGGTGCTTGTCGGACGTGAAATTGCAGCTTCTCCGACCGTGCTTATGGCGGCTTATCCTGTAAGAGGTCTTGACATTAACTCATCTTATCTTATTTATAATCTTCTCAATGAACAGAAGGAAAAGGGCGTGGCAGTTATCTTTGTCGGCGAGGATCTTGATGTTCTTATTGATCTTTGTGACAGAATTATGGTAATCGGTGGCGGTCAGGTTAACGGAATCGTAGACGCACGCTCAACGACAAAAGAAGAAATCGGTCTTTTGATGGTAAAGGCGAAGGGAGGTAACGCTGATGAATGATGTTAAAAAACGTAAGGATCCGCTCGTAAGAGTCAGTAAGCGTGACGTTCCCGTATGGTGGAAATCGCTGATTATAAGAGTTGTAGCAATAGCACTTGCTCTCGTTGTATGTGCAGGTCTTATTGTTCTTGTTTCGGACTATAATCCGATTGATGTTTTTAAAACGATGATCGACGGCAACTTCAAGACTGAACGAAAAGTCTGGAACCTTTTGCAGAATACGGCAATCCTTCTTTGTATCTCTCTTGCCGTTACGCCCGCATTCAAAATGAAATATTGGAACCTCGGAGCAGAGGGTCAGGCACTCATCGGTGCACTTTCAACTGCGGCTTGTATGATTTCCTTCGGGGACAAGCTCCCACAAGCAGCTCTTATTCCGATTATGCTTGTTGTAAGTATCGTTTCAGGTATGATATGGGCGGTAATTCCCGCAATATTCAAAGCGAAATTCAATACAAACGAATCTCTTTTTACCCTTATGATGAACTACGTTGCAACTCAGCTTGTGCTTTATTGCATCACGTTCTGGGAAAATCCCAAGGGCTCAAATACTGTTGGTGTTATCAATATGTCTACAGAAGGCGGATGGCTTCCTGCTCTTTTAGATCAGAAGTATCTTCTTAATATTCTTATTGTAACCGCAATTACAGTTATAATGTATGTTTACCTTAAATACAGCAAGCACGGTTACGAAATCTCCGTTGTAGGCGAAAGTGAAAACACAGCTCGCTACATAGGCATCAACGTAAAGAAGGTTATCATCCGTACAGTTCTTGTTTCGGGTGCTGTCTGCGGTATAACAGGCTTCCTTCTTGTTTCAGGTACACACCACACAATTACGGCTGATACAGTCGGGGGACAGGGCTTTACAGCAATTATGGTTTCTTGGCTTGCAAAGTTCAACCCGTTTATTATGGCAGGTGTGTCATTCCTGATCACTTTCCTTTCAAGAGGTGCAGGTGAAATTGCAACGATTCTCCGTCTTAACCAGAGTGTTGCAGAGATTATGACGGGAATAATTCTTTTCTTTATTATCGGCAGCGAATTCTTTATTAATTATAAAGTTAACTTCCGCTCAGGCAAAAAGGAGGGTAAGAAATGATTACTACAATCGCACTTTTCTTAAAGCAGGCAATCATTCAGGGTATCCCTCTTCTTTACGGCTCAACGGGTGAAATTATTACTGAAAAGTCAGGTAACCTCAACCTCGGTATTCCGGGAATTATGTATATCGGCGGTATTTCAGGCATTATCGGCGGCTATCTTTACGAGTTTTCGGGAGCAGAGCTCAATCCCGTTCTCCTGATACTCATACCGCTTCTTTCCTCAATTCTCGGCTCTGTTGTAATGTCACTTATCTACTGCGTGCTTACGGTTACTCTTAAAGCTAACCAGAACGTTACAGGTCTTGCACTTACAACATTCGGTGTTGGTGTCGGTAACTTCTTTGGCGGTTCACTTTCATCAATCCTTGGCGAAGGCGGCACAATTTCACTTATCGAAACAGGTAAAGCGTATAAGCAGACGCTTCCGTTTGCGAAGGATCTCGGACTTTTCGGTGAAGTTTTCCTCTCGTTCGGTTTCCTTGCTTATGCTTCAATAATTATTGCAATTCTTGCTTCGCTTTTCCTCAACAAGACACGAAAGGGTATGAACCTCCGTGCTGTCGGTGAAAATCCGGCAACTGCTGATGCCGCTGGTATCAACGTTACTGCAAACAAGTATATTGCAACATGTGTCGGCGGTGCAATCGCAGGCCTCGGTGGTCTTTATTTCGTAATGGACTACGTAGGCGGTGCATGGACAAACAACGGCTTCGGCGACCGCGGATGGCTCGCAATTGCCCTTGTTATTTTCGCACTCTGGCGTCCTCATACAAGCATTCTCGGCTCAATCCTTTTCGGCGGACTTTATATTGTTTATCTTTATATCCCGGGTCTCAGCCGAAGCTCACAGGAAATTTTCAAGATGCTTCCGTATGTTGTAACAATCCTTGTTCTTATCATAACAAGCGTAAGAAAAAAGAGAGAGCATCAGCCTCCTCAGAGTCTCGGACTTTCATATTTCCGAGAGGAAAGATAAAAAATCAATGCACCGTGAGAAGTTCTTCTCTCGGTGCATTATTGCATTTGCGGTGATATTAAGTTATAATATAAAAAAGAAGGGACGTGAAGAAATGACAGTTAAAGAAAGACTTGAAAAGCTTAATGTGCCGTCACCATTGGAGGTTACGGGCAAAAGAGCAACAACTGTTGATGAGTGGGAAAAGATAAAACCGATTGTCAGGGAAATGATGTATAAATGCGAGTACGGCTATCTTCCCGAAAAGCCTGAAAGTGTTTCTTTTAAAGTTGTCAGTGAGCCTGATGACCGCTTCTGCGCGGGTAAGGCTACCATAGAACGAATTGAAATAACATCAAAAATCAACGGTGAAACTTTCACTTTCCCGATTACATACGTCTGCCCGACAAAAGGGGATAAGTTCAAAACGTTTGTCTGCATAAATTTCCGTCCCGATATTCCCGATAAGTATATCCCGACAGAAGAAATTATAGATAACGGATTTGCGATAGCATCTTTCTGCTATGAGGATGTAACAAGCGATGACGGTGACTTTACAAACGGTCTTGCTGGTGTTATTTATAAGAATAAAGAAAGAACAATCTATTCACCCGGAAAAATCGCAATGTGGGCGTGGGCGGCGATGAGAGTTATGGACTTCCTTGAAACACGTGAAGAAGTTGACCTTGACTGTGTGACTGTCTGCGGTCATTCAAGGCTAGGCAAAACAGCACTTCTTGCAGGTATCTCCGATGAACGCTTCTCCTGCGTTCATTCCAACTGTGCAGGTTGCAGCGGTGACTCTCTCAACAGAGGTAAGCAGAAAGGCTCAGAAACAATAGGGGATATTATTGACCGTTTTGAATTCTGGTTCTGCGAAAATTATAAAAATTATTACGGCAAGGATAATGCAACTGAATTTGAACAGCATTTTATGCATTCGTTGATTGCTCCCAGACCTGTTCACATCGCTTCTGCCGAAGAAGATATCTGGGCAGGACCGAACGTGCAGTTCCTTTGCTGTGCGGCGGCATCCGAAGTCTACGAGCTTTACGGCAAAAAAGGCTTTGTTTACGAAGAGGACGATTACCTCAAATGCGGTAAAATGTTACATGACGGAAGTATAGGATTATACTTCCGCCACGGTAAACACTATTTTGCCCGCGACGACTGGCACGGTATGATTGATTTTGTCAATAAACACTTTAAATAGGAGTGGATAAAATGTCAAAGACTTTCACTATCACATTCTCAATCGGAATGGTAATTTTTCTTTTACTGTCCGGTGTTATGATTTATTTTTTAGTCGCAATTTCAGAAGATCCTCCAAGTAATTCTCAATACGTACCTGAACCTGAAAATTTTGAAATTAAGTATCATATGGTAGTAAGTGAAACCGTTGACGCCGGAACTGTCAATCTCGAAAACTATGTAAGCATTAAAACACTTAAATTCAACGGTAAAAGTTTTGCTGACTACAATGAAGGTATGTCTGAAGAATATCACTACTATAACAGATATTACGTGGATAATGTTGGGCTTCAGGAAATAAATGCCGATTTAAACCGTTATCTTTATGGTGCGGATTCTGCAAATCCTGATTTTGTTTTTGATGTTTCAAAGGATTACAAAAGTAACGGATGGTTAATACGCAAGGATTATGAACTTCCTTCTGTCGGCAAGGATGAGGTGACTGAACTTCTTTTGATTGATTCTGAACACGTAAAGGACAGAAAGATTGAATCTGTGATACAGCGTATCGATATAACAAAAACCGCCCACGTCATTGAAGACGAAGCGGTTAAAAAACAGGTGATTGATCAGTTTTTATCAGGTGACTGTATGTTTTATGAAAGCGTGCGTTCATACACACACACCGAAAAACCTGCACAGTATCTGATTCTTGCGAAGTTTGAAAATTCAGTTATCTATCAATGTGTAGGCTATCAGATGGAGTGACAAAGCTTTTCGTGATTGACACTTGTGTTGATAAAACTATCGAGTTTGACATTCTTCAATCCCAACGAACAACCCGCAACCGTCTTGACATAAACCATTTCGTCTGTCATACCGCTTACGGGAATAACTCCGTTTTCAAGTGCTGATGCAGTTGAAACATACGAATATGAGTTTTTATCACAAGGTGTAAGTATAAGGCTTACACCTTCTTTTTTGCACCTTTTTGCAAAGTCAGTAAAGGAATTGTTTTCGCCTTCCACACATACAGTCTGTGAATGATAAGTTGTATGCACAACAGCAGAAACATTTTCAAGATTAATGCTGTTATAATCCAAGCCCACAAAAGGATTTATCAAAAGAACCTTCGCATCAAGTGCTTTAATTTCATTTAATAAACTGGTGTTTACCTCAAAAGCCTTACTTTCTGCACAGACAGCTTCAATATCGTCAACGGCAATCATATCCTTGCTGAAAAAGTTGTTGCTGTAATTTCCGCATTGAAGCAGGTGAGAGCCGTAGTGAAGATATGTCTTGATGTCAGAGTTTTCATAAACGGCGTAAACATTCGGCTTCAGCCCGCCCATAATCAGTTCAACTGCAGTTCTGAAATTGATGTTTGCATTCGTGCCTTCACAGTCAACAGGTGAGTGGCTCGAAACAAGGCAGACAGGCAGATTCTTTTCGCTCATAACAAGCGATAAAAGCGAAGCCGTGTAAGCAAGAGTGTCCGTTCCGTGAAGAATGATGATACCCTTGTATTTGTCTCTCTCAACTTTTCTCAACTCATCAAGCAGAATGTTCCATTTTTGCAAGGTCATATTTTCGCTGAGCGTGTCAAGCGGCATAACGGTATCAAACTCAACATTGTTAAAAGGGGAGTCGCTTTTTCTGAATTCAGATATAATCTTGTATTTTGCACTTTCGGCATCCGTTGTACGTTTTCCGTCCGCATTCTCGTACGAGCATATCGTCCCGCCCGTAAGAATCAAAAGTATCTTGTTCATAATTACCACCAAACCTGTAGGGGACGACGTCCTCGACGTCCCTTTAACGTTTATAAAATAATTATACCACGATGCATCGCAAAATCAATACCGTAGGGTAGATTCACGAATCGACTGCAAAAATCAATTTAAATAGACAAAATGATTGGGTTTTTGTTGATTTAATACTTGCAAAATTTTTTCGGAGGGGTATAATCTTATCAGAAAAATATTTTTTGATTAAAAAGGAGTGCTTTTATGGGTTCAGTTGTAATTATCTTCTTCCTGCCGATTTTCTTTTTTGTTATGCTTTTCGGTTCTATTGGTGGAGCAATTACGGGTGCAGACAAAACAAAGGTTGAGCTGCCTTATGACGAAGAAAGCGGATTGGTCTGGGAATGTGAAGAAGATGCACCGTGGTTTTCGCTTGTTGATGTTGAAATTGATGGTGACAAACAGATTTTCACTTTCAAAGGCGAGTCGGTTTCTGATTGTGCAGATGAATTGGTAGATACGGAGGAAGTAAGATTCACTGCTGAAAATTCGCAGACCCGTCTTTATTATGCTTTTGAAGATGAGGAGTATATAGCTTTTGACTATAAAGTTATTTTGTATTCGCCTGATGAATACGGTGTAATTAAATATACACCTAAGGCAGAAACGTATATTGAATCTGCTCTTTGGTGCTCATGGAATGATGAAAATTTGTATGAAACTAAAGGTCCTGATGGTGAAACTGAATTTACATTGGTGTATTTTCCGGAAAATTTAACGGAAGAATCAGAAACGTCAACTTTTACAACCTGTCTGGAATATACATATTTTGGTGACAATGGATTCAGACGTGAATGGGAAAGGATTGTTCTTGAAGTCGAGCTCAAAGACGGAGAAGCAAAAGTGATAAGTGAAAACCACCAGTATTTTGATCCTTATAATTATTGCTGGAGCGATACAAAGCCGGAGGCTTAAAAAATCGATTTTTCATCAATACGCTAAATCAAAATTTGTAAAAGCACCCGCAAGGGTGCTTTTTGTCTGCCCATAGTTATAATGTAAAATTTATCAATCAAATTCGGGTTTGTAGAGCTCTTCTTTTTTAAAAGCTAAAAAAGGGCGTAGCTCCACTTGTCAGGGGAGCTGGCTTGCCGTAGGCAAGACTGAGG
>JAZRNR010000034.1:0-10848 GCA_045648305.1 Acutalibacteraceae bacterium | reverse complement strand
GAGAAGATATGGGAGTTCCTCACCAACATAGGTAATCCGTCATATTCGCTGTTTGTTTCCTCGGGCGACGACGACGCTAACAAGCTTTCTGCTTACGAAGGGCAGTATATACCGACTTGGATTCCTGACGGGTATGAGATAACTTCAGTTGGTAATAATGCATATTATAAAACGATTAAATTTAAGAATGCTGACGGCAAAACCATCTCTTATACGGAATATCCTAAAAATAATGATGTAAAGTTTAACCTTGACAAGGAAAGTTGCGACAGTTATGAAGTAAGTACTTTTAACGGAAGAGAAGTCATAGTTGCTTCTAAAAACAGAGTAGTTACATTGGTGGTTAAAGAAACGGATACTATTATTCAGGCTGTTTTTAATGATGCAGATGTTGATGTTGCAGGCTTCGCCTCACATATTGAGAAAAAATAGTGTTGCAAAAATCCTTCTTCGTTGTTTATATTAATGTCGGGATGTTAAGGAGGATATTAATGAGAAGGATTATTGCATTGATTTTGTCAATCATAATGTGCATCGGTTGCGGTATTACCGCTTCAGCTGCTGATGATTATAATACAGATTTCACAAGCTCGTCACAGCAGGATGATATAGTTGTTACGCCCAGATACACTTATCTTACATCAATGAGTGCCGGAATAGCAAAAGAAGCTCTCGGATTCGTAACTTGTACATCCACATACACTTGTATGTACGAGGGTTTTACTTACACACTGACCTGCACTCTTCAACGAACAGACGGAAGTGCAACGGGTTGGGTAAACTATAAGAGCGAAACCAAGACATTTACGGAAATCGGAACCGAAGGAATTGAAAAACTTTGGTTTGCTCCTGCAGGGTATGCATACAGAACACACACTAAAATTGTCATTAAAAATGCAAATGGTGTTGTTGTTGAAACTGAAACCACTGCAAGCCCGACAATTTACAAATAATATAAACAAACTAAACTAAGAAACTGTATCCCGACACTGTGCCCTGGCTTGCGGCAGGGCACTTTTATAAAAATATTTCCGAGAGGGTTATAAATATGGAAAATACAGAACCGCAACAGATTGCAAGGCTGACGAAGGAAGAGATAAGATTTATCAAAGCCTTCCGTAGCCTTGCCGAAAGCGAAAAGGAGAAAATAATTGAACAGATTAACAATATTATATATGATGATGAGAAAAAATAAAAAACCTTGAAACTTAATTGTTTCAAGGTTTTTTGATGGTTGCGGAGGCCGGATTGGATCCAACGACCTTCGGGTTATGAGCCCGACGAGCTACCGAACTGCTCCACTCCGCGATATTTGGTTGTGCACTCCCTTGAGTGCTTGACTATTATATACTGTCTTTTGCTGTTTGTCAAGCTTTTTTTGAAATATTTTTTCTTTCTGTTTTATTTTATTCATTAATCAATATTTTATTCCTTAATATGGTGACAAAAAATAATTTATATGATAAAATAATTAGGTCAATATATTTTCACATAAAAGGGAGATATACTATGAAAAATATTTTTGATCCTGCTTTCAGAAAAATCAAGCCGACTGAGGGAAAAGATTACACTATCCCCCAGCTTGATCTCAGCATCAAGCCTGACGTTCTTGATTCAAAATATGATTATCTTTACGACCTTGTTACGGTTGATAATTCCAAACCCTATCAGGCTCATCCGGATGCTGTTCTTCTTAAAAACGGCAACATCCTCTGCATGTACCCTGCAGGTCACGGCAAAGGCGCAGTTATGACAAAAATCAGCACAGACGGCGGACGTTCCTGGACCGAAGAGCTTAAGAACAGCCCGAAGAGTTGGGAAACTTCACGCGAAACCCCTACTATCTACAGACTTCAGTTCACTGACGGCAAAACGGCTGATAAAATCATTATGATTTCAGGCAACCCGAAATGGCCGAATGAGCCTACCTGTGGCGGTTTTAACTATTCACTCTCTGAAGATGAGGGCGAAACCTGGAGCGAATTTGACCTTGTTTTTGACAAGAAAAGTGATTTCCCGATTATCCCCATCGTTGCTCTTGCAAGCCTTACTCAGCTTAAGGAAAACGGAAAATTCGTTGACAAGTGGATGGGATTTTTCCACAACCCCAACTTCAACAATTTCAAGACAATTCTTACATTCGACGAAAACGGTAACCCGCATTGGAGTAAGCCTGAAAAATACTTTGCTGAGCATCGCGATTACGAAGCAAGCTCGAATATGTGCGAAGTTGAAGTTGTACGTTCAGATTTCGGCAAGGGCGATGAGCTTTGCCTTATTTCACGAAGCAATTCAAAGAAAATCAACTCTCTCCTCTCCTTCTCAACCGATGAGGGTAAAACATGGAGCAGACCCGTTGAAGCTCCCGCAGCACTCAACGGTGAACGTCACAAGGCTGATTACACACACGACGGCAGACTTTTCATCACATTCCGTTCAATCGAAAGAGGTCCCCGTGCAATCAAAACACCCAAACAAAGATGGAGCAGTGAGGGTTGGGTTGCCTGGGTAGGCACATACGATGACCTTAAAAACGGACGTGAGGGTCAGTACAGAATCAAGCTCGCTCACACTTACCTTAAAGACCAGACTGAGCCTCAGTATTCTGCAAATGCCGATACGGGATATTGCGGAAACGTTGTTCTTGATGACGGTACGGTTGTTACATCAACCTACGGAATTTTTGATAACACAGATATTGTTGAAGCAAAAAAAGGTCCCGAGGGCAGAACATACATCGCATCAAAGAGAATCCGTCTTGAAGACACAGACGAACTTATCAAAAAGCTCAAATAAAAGAATTACCGGCAGAAGCTTTAAAACTTCTGCCGATTTTTTATATACTTTAATTGTCTTTAAAAACAGCTTTGATTGCTTCAAGGTAGCCGTAGCCGTAGAGATCATCGGGCTGAAGATAGCTTGTTTCTGTCCATTCATTCCAGCTGTTCACGGTTATAAACGGAGCTTTCATTATACCTTTTTCAAGTGAAGCATCTGCAAAATCTTTGATTTTTTCGCAGGCTGTTTTAAAGTTTTCGGGTGTATTGTTCGTAACAACCCCGGGAATAAAATTATGGAATCGGACGTTATTGTCCCAACCTACCGAAATATTCGGATAAAACGGGATATTCAGCTTTTCGGATTCTTCGGTGATTGCATCAAGATAATTTTTTGTAACATCATTGAAATCTCCGTCAAAATCCGTTGAGCCTCCCCAGTTATAGCTCGTTACGGAATCAACCCCAAGAAAATCGTACATTTCGGAAGAAGAAACGCCCTTCTGCGGATCATCGTCATTAAGCCAGTTAAAAACGCGGTTACGCCAATGAACCATTTGTAAATGAAGACCGTTAAATCCTGCTTCAACAGTCTTTTTGCGGAATTCATCAATAGCCTTTCTGCACTCTACACTTGAACCGAACGAACGGATAAAATTATCAATATCAAAAATCATATAAACGGGACAGCCGTCGATGCAGTAATAGTTTTCTTCTGAGAAATATTTTTCAATAGTTCTGTCACAGATTTCGGAGAAAATCTGCGGTGTAACAACACCGCTCCATATAACCGTTTCAAGGTCGCGGTCTGAATTACGCTTATCCCAGAGGTGGTTAGCATTATGATTTGCCCACATAAGACAGAACTTCATTTGCTTATTGTTACGTGCTTTAAGGAAGCCGTCGTTAAGACAGTTTTCAAGAAAAGGACGGTTATCGTACCAATACCAGTCATAAATAAAAACATTCACACCGTGAGAAACTGCACAGTCAATCTGCATTTCCATAACCCTGCTGTCAGCTTCGTTGACGTATCCCCACGTCGGGATTCGCGGCCAACGACAGCCTTCGTAACCCTTATTCGTCATTGCTTTTACAGTCTGCCATTCGCCGTAACCTTCGGGCCAGAAAATACGCGTACGCGGTTCATCACCCGTGTATGAAGGCCAGATAAATGCTGCAACATCGTATTTTTTCATAATGCATCCCCCACTTAATAATCTTCCTGATTTGAATTATAACATAACGGTATTTAAATTTCAACAAAACCGTATATGGGTTAAAGCTAACATCGTTATTAATTATTGCAAAAAAGCTGTTTTTGTAATATAATTTCTAAAAAGCAAAAAACGAGGTGTTTTTATGAATAATAAATATCCGAATCTTCTCTCTCCCGGAAAAATCGGCAGTGTTGAGCTTCGCAACAAAACAGTTATGGCAGCTATGGGTATGAGCCAGGCTGAAAACGGTTTTGTCAACAAAGCTGTTCTTAACCACTATTCCGAAAGAGCCAAAGGCGGTGTGGGTGCAATCATCGTTGAGGTTACGTGCGTTGACTCCCCTCTCGGCCTTAACACAAAAGGCATGCTCGTTATCGACGATGACAAATACATTCCCGGTATGACACAGCTTGCCGACGTTATCCACGAAGGCGGTGCAAAGGCGTTTTTGCAGATTTCACACACAGGCAGAGGTGCACGAAGAAAAATCATAGGCGATCAGCCGGTCGGACCGAGTGCGGTTGCGATGCCTTATTCATATATGATGGGACTTGCAAATGAAACACCCCGTGAGTTGACAATTGAAGAAATTAAAGCTATTGAAGAAAAATATGCACAGGCTGCTCTCAGAGCAAAGAAAGTAGGATTTGACGGAATTGAAATTCACGCTGTCGGATATTATCTCGGTCAGCAGTTTCTTTCCAAAACAGCCAACATCCGAACCGATGAATACGGCGGATGTAAAGAAAACAGAATCCGTTTCCACCTTAACATAGTTAAAAGAATACGCGAGCTCTGCGGAGATGATTTTGCAATTATCGTGAAGCTTTCTGTTATCGAAATGGGTAAAGACGGCGGTATAACAATGCCTGAGGGTCTTTATTACTGCAAAAAGCTTCAGGAAGCAGGTGTTGATGCGATTGAAGTTCTTGCAGGCATCTGGTCAGGAGAAGCAGGTAAAAACCAGAAGCCAGAATCTGCATATTCCGACTGTATGGCTGTTGCACTTTGCCTTGTTATGAAGGCAGGTCTGATGCTTACTGCCGGCAAAAAGAAAGTAACTCTTATCGGTGGTGGCAGAGCGCAGAATCCCGCAGCTTCCGAAAAGGCTCTCAAATCAGGTCAGTGCGATCTTATCTTCATTGGACACGGCTTACTTGCACAGCCTGACCTTGTTAACCTCATCAATGAAGACAGAGAAGACGAAATACGTCCGTGTATCGGATGTGGTCATTGCGTTGACCATCAGCTTCAGCACGGTGAAAGAGCAATCTGCTCCGGTAATGCTGTTCTTGCACGAGGAGATAACGATTATACAATCAAGCCGGCTGAAAAGAAAAAGAAGGTTGTTGTTATCGGTGCGGGTGTTGCAGGTGTTGAAGCGGCAAGAATTGCTGCTATGAGAGGCCATACAGTCGACCTTTACGATATGGACAGCGAAGTGGGAGGACAGATGAATCTCGCCTGCAAGCCACCCTTCAAGCAGCATCTCGGACTGATGAAACCGTATCTTGAAAGACAGCTTGAACTTCATAAGGTAAATGTGCATCTCGGACAAAAGGTCACAAAAGAAGATATTCTTAAAATGAATCCCGATGCTGTTGTATGTGCAACGGGAGTTAATCCGATAACTCCTGATATCGAAGGAGCACAAAGAGCTGTTACGGCAACAGACATACTCAAAGGTAAGCCTTGCGGTAAAACAGTTGCTGTAATCGGTGGCGGTTCAATCGGTTGCGAAACTGCAGAATTCCTTGCAAAGCAAGGCAAGAAGGTCAGCATTATTGAAATGACCGATACCCTTGCAGGTAACACCGGCAAAACCGACCAGACAATTCTCCTCGGTCATCTTAAGGGTTACGGAGTCAAGCTTCTCACTGAATGCAGAGTTACAAAAATTACCGACATTGATGTCGTTTATAAAACAAAAGATAACTGTACAGGTTTTGTCAGAGCAGAAACAGTTGTTTTTGCCGTCGGCGGAAGACCTGAAACAAGCCTTTACGATTCGCTTAAGGATGAGGTTAAGGAAATTTACAACATCGGCGACTCGAACGGTGGCGGAATTATTCCGAACGCAGTTTATGAGGGTTATACTGTAGGCAATAAGATATAAGCAAAATCAGCCTGGTATCCGTTAGGACACCAGGCTGATTAACTGTATAATTTATTTCTGATAAATCTTTACATAATCAATTATGTACTCTGTTTTGTATGTTTCTTTGTCAAGACCTTCAAACTCTTCCGCATTCGGAATTTCAAGAGAAACGATAACCTCTTCAGGTACTTCCGAAACACCGTTACCGAACGATGTGCGACGTGTTTCAACACCATTTATATAGAAGATATACTCATCATCGTTCCATTCAAGACCGTATGTATTGTACTCATCATATATGTTTTTACCATAGAAAGCACCAAGGTTATTTGACTGATAGCCTTCCTGAACACCGTCAACACCTGCGCAATGTACAGTCTGGCTTACTGAATCTTTACCGATAAGGCTGTCATAAGACATTGACTCGAAAATATCAATTTCACAGCCGCCTACGCCGCCCTTTGAATATTCTGCCTCGTACGGATGTTCTGCCTGAATCCAATAAGCTGACCAGAAGCCTGAACCTTTATTCACCTTACAGCGGATTTCAAAGTAGCCTTTGCAGTAACGCTCACGAAGAGAAACCATACCTGCATACCAGCCTTCACCGTATGTACCGTCTTCAAGATATTCGCCTGTAATAACGAGGTTGCCGTCCGCAACTTCAATCTGACTGTCTGAATTGAAGCCGCCTCTGCGGGGTCCGTTGCTTCTTATTTTCCATACGTCTGTATTGAGTGCATCGCCTTCGAACTCGTCTTCAAAAACAATGCTGTAGCCTGTAAGGTCAAGTGCCTCACCTCTCGGAGTTGTCGGCAAGTCAAGAATTGTAAGACCGAATAGCTCAAAAAATGCAACAATTCCGGCTATAATTCTTTTGATATCAAATGATGTGAATATTTCCTTGAGATAAAATCCCTGCTGTTCAACACCCCAAAGCTGTCTTGGAGCAAGTTTTAATACCTCAACCAAAAACTTTTCAAACATAACATCACCTCAATTAAAAATTAAAGAATCACTTCTTTTTTTCGATTATAGCACAACAAAATTTTCGTGTCAATGTGTTCCTTTTTATCACTGTTTGACATGCAAATTCGGGTTTGTCGAGATAAATCCCGAAAGTAATAAGTAAGAAGTAATAGTGAATAAGTGAGGGTCTGCGACGCTGAACATAATAACGGTTGCGTTGCAACCTACACCTCACCACCGCCTACGGCGGAGCCTCCCCTCAAGGGGAAGCCTCAAAATTTCGCACATTCCAAGCCTTCCCCTTGAGGGGAAGGTGGCATTTTCGTAAGAAAATGACGGATGAGGTGGAAAACAAAGAGTTCTACAAACCCGAATTTGTTTATTAGGACAATAATCTTTTTTATTTTAAGACTAAATATACCTATTTTTATATTGACAAACGTTGTGTGTTTTGTTATAATACCCAACGTTGTGTTACAGCACAAACGAATATTTATCGAGGCGTAGCTCAGTTTGGTAGAGTGCTTGCTTTGGGAGCAGGTGACAAAGCCGAGCGCCGCCTGTGGCGGATACAGCGAGGCGGAGGAAAAGAAAAATAAGGAGAATTGCGATGCGCTCCAAGCGAGCAAGGCGACTATATTTTTCTTGGTAGTCCGCAGGTTCAAGGAACCGTAAAACTCAATATTTTTATCGAGGCGTAGCTCAGTTTGGTAGAGTGCTTGGTTTGGGACCAAGATGCCGCAGGTTCAAGTCCTGTCGCCTCGACCAAAAAAGAAGTCATCCAAAAAGGATGACTTCTTTTTTTATTTTGTAACTTCAAGATATTTATTTATTGTTGTCAGCTCACGGATATAAAGACTGCGGACATCGGGTGTTTTTTCGTCAAACGTACCGAAGATTGCAAGGGCATCTTCAATTTTCACCCATTCGGGCACTATTCCGTGTTCAATCTCGATATCTGTAAGGGTCTGCTTCCCCTCGCCTGTTACCTCGCAGATAAAGTAATTGCTGACGTACTTTGTTTCAAACGAATATTCGTTGATTTTAAGGAACTGACAGAGAGGGTTGACTTCATATCCCGATTCTTCACGTACTTCTCGTTTACAACATTCTTCGAGGGTTTCGCCCTCTTCAAGTCCGCCTCCCGGTGTCATATAAACCCCTGTGTTGAGTTCGTGCGAAAGCAGGATTTTACCGTCACGGACAACGATTCCCCTGCCTGCGATACGTTCGCGTTCAGGCGGGTCGGAATAAGTTTCGGCATATTGGTTTATTATTTCGATGTTATTCATTTTAACACCTCAATTTCTGTTTCATAATACTGTTCCTGAAAACGGACAGCATTTTCGATTTCATCCTTTGTGAAGCACACTCCGTCAGGCACAGCGATCAGCTTATCTTCAACATCGTTATGACGGTGTGCTATACCGATAACCTTCGCTGTATATTCATTCACAGGCTCATTAACGCCAATTAAATAAACATCAAGTTCTTCTCCGTCACCACCAAGAACGCCCGGAATGTAGCCGTAGTTTATCGGATATGTGAGAGAATATTTTTCTTTACTGTGCACGTAGCCAATCGGACGGTCAATTTTGATTGAAACCGTTTTCCCGAGATAGGATTTCACAAGGTTTTTTCGTTCGATGTAAGGCATATACCATGTAGGAACAGGGTTACGCATATTGTCATACCAACCGAGCACATCTTTTGCCTGATTGAGCATTGTCTGTATCTCTCCATCACCGAAAGGAACTGCCCAGGGAACAGACGAAAGCGTATTGCTGCTTATATAAAGAGCAAGAAGCTTCCAAAAATCAAGAGGAACGTTGCCGTCGAAATAGCTATTAACTATTCCCATCGCAAAAATCGGACAAGCCTGTGCACACCACACAATACGGTTAAACTCCTCCCAAGGGTCACCATAATCGTAACGGTCAAAATCTATAATTACAATATGGCCGTTTTCAATCATCATATTTCCGATGTGATAATCACCGTGCTGATAACACTGCGGTCTGTCTTTGAGCAGATGTCTGTTATTTTCAATATAATCAATTATGTATTCTGCTCCGTCAAACTTTATCGGACAATCGTTATACATCTTGATTTTTCTGTTCATTTTATTATTAAAACGAACTTCCCAGTCAGGCTGATCAGCAGGTGCAGGGACAGAATGAATTTTCTTTAATATTCTTCCTGCTTCAATACCGAGTGCATATTGCTTTGTAATATCCAAATCAGATAAAACATCCTTAGCATCCACGCCATCAATCCAGGACTGGACAACATATGTACCCTCAGCACATTCACCGATTTCAATTGGTCTGCACATCGGCACACCGAGAGTATCCAATTTCTTCTGCATCTCGAACATTTCTTTGCGGTTTTTGCCCGATCCGTGCGGAGTTATACGAAGCAGGTACTTTTTACCGTCAACTGCAGTTGCACAGTATTTTTTGTCGCCCGACCAGCCTTTTTCTATCAGTGTTTTTGTTATAAATTCCATTTCATCCTCGTTTCAAGCCTGTTATTTTCATCTGTTCAATAAATCTTTCTGCCCTAAAAATAATGTAGCTGTGCTCCATTTCTCCAAGCAGAATATACCAGTTAAGCTCATTGCATAGAGCATAAAGTTCAACTTTAAGATCGCAGTATTCTGTAGTCTTATTTCTCTTTTTATATTCATCATAAAGCTTCAGCTTTTCACCAAAACCGAGCGTCAGGCAAAACAGCTCATATTCAGGCTCTGCCCACAGCATATCAAACGGATCAACGGCACCTGCAAGCTCAGATTTCCAAAAATTCACTATCAGGTTCGGCATCCAGAAATCTCCGTGACATAAGCAGGCTACATCTGACACTCCAGTAAATATCTTATCAAAATTAATCTTAATAAGTTCAACCGCGTCCATTACCACAGATTCGATTTCGTTCTTATCATATTTGCTTTTCGTAAAACCGTAGATATTTGAAAAATAGTCTTTATAATATTCTTTCCAAGTGTTATAAACAGGATTGTCGTACTTACCGAACTTATTGTTGTTAACACTCTGAGCATTCATTAAAGCATCAACAATGCTGTTTTTCAGCCGTTTTCTGTCAGGTATAAATTCAACAATTTTGCTTTTTCCGCTTATTCCTCTTATAAAGTCCATTGCAAGAAATGCCGTATTGTTTTCTTTGCAAAGAAAATATGTTTTCGGCACTCTGTAGGACACTCGTGAAGAAAGATAATCGAGCATATTTTTCTCTTTAATTAAGTTTTCGTGAAACTTGCTTGATTTTATCGCTAATACAAAAGGAGCGTTTGTGATTTTCACTTTGTAAACACTACCGCTTGCACCTTTACCGCATTCACGGACGTATTTAACCTTCGTATTCAGTTGTTTCTCAACAATTGATTTGATTGTGTTTTTCAAAGCAATCACCTGATTTCAAAAAGGTTTGTGTTTGGCAAATTCGGGTTTGTGGGGTTGTTTGATTTCGCACAATACATCTCTGTGCACGTAGGGACCGGCCTCCCGGACGGTCCGCAGATCCTGCTGTGTTAACGGACGGTCGAGGACGCCCGTCCCTACGCAGTTGACTAAAACTGGGTTCATAGGGGCGATTCACGAATCGACCACTAAATCATATCAAATTTTAAAGGGACGTCGAGGACGTCGTCCCCTACACGGTTATTTTAAACTGGGTTCGTAGGGCACGACGTTTACGACGTGCCGATATTCTGCTGTATTTAACGGTGTGTCGCAAGCGTCACACCCTACAAGAACGATTAAAA
>JAZRNR010000033.1:0-6856 GCA_045648305.1 Acutalibacteraceae bacterium | reverse complement strand
ATTGTCGGGTTCGGCTTGATTTCGCTGAACATTACATAATCGATACCTGCTGCTTCAAGAACGTCAGTTACCTTCTTTGAAACGCCGAACTTGATAAGGTCGGGGTCAGAAGCAACAAAAGCCTTTTTAAAACCACGAGCCTTGATTTCGTCGGGGATAGCGTTGATAGAACCCTTGCCGTGGTATGATGTTTCGTTAAGTACAAATCTGTTCATTGGTTATCATTCTCCTTTATGCCATTCGGCTAATTTGCAAGTATATTATAATACTTCCCGAGCGAAAATTCCATTGACAAATTGTTAACAATCCGTATGGTTTTTATGTTTATTTTGCCGATTTTTCACAAGGTGTTTTTCGTGCCACCACATCTTGTATTTACACGGGAAAACAGCAACTAAATTGAATTTATTTTACTTAAAAAGATAGCGAAAATGCTTGACTTTATTCACTTTTATATGTATAATATCAAGGCTGTGAAATTTTCAACACAGCATCCTTGCCACTTCGGTGGCCAAAAGACCAGAAGGAGGTGCTTTTAGAATGGCAGTAGGTAACTATGAGGCAATGCTCGTTTTCTCTGTAAAAGAGAGTGAGGACGCTGCAAAGGCTTTGGTAGAAAAGTTCAAGGCTCTTATGGAGAAGAACGGTGCTGTTGAAAGCGTTGACGAGTGGGGCAAGAGAAAGCTTGCTTACGCAATCAACTACGAAACAGAAGGCTACTATGCTCTTTACAACTTCAGCTCTGAGCCGGAATTCCCCGCAGAGCTCGGCCGTGTTCTCAACATTACAGACGGCGTGCTTCGTTCACTTATAATCAAGAAATAAGGGAGGAAGCGACATGATTAACAATGTAGTTTTAATGGGTAGACTTGTCGCAACTCCTGAGTTGCGAAATACCCAGACAGGTGTTGCCGTAACGTCTTTCACAATCGCAGTTGAGCGTTCATTCGCTCGTGCAGGTGAGCAGAGACAGGCTGACTTCATCGACTGTGTTGCATGGAGAAATTCCGCTGAATTTATCTCAAGATATTTCCAGAAGGGTTCTATGATTGCAATTACAGGTTCAATTCAGACCCGTACTTATGACGACAAAAACGGTAACAAGAGAAAGGCAACGGAAATTGTTGTTGACCAGGCAAGCTTCTGCGGCTCAAAAGCAGAAACAGGCACATCAGGTTATTCAGCACCGTCTGCTATGCCTGCAGCTCCGTCATTTGCTACAGCAACTGAGAGTGATTTCGAGGAGATCGCAGGTGACGATGATTTACCGTTCTGAGTAAATCATCTTTCTAAATAATTTAGGAGGTATTTCGAAATGGCTTATGATAAGAACAACGGCCGTCCGAACAGAAAGGGCCGTAAAAAGGTTTGTTCATTCTGCGTTGATAAGGTAGAAGCTATCGACTACAAGGATATCAACAAGCTCAACAAGTACACTTCAGACAGAGGCAAGATCCTTCCCCGTCGTGTTACAGGTACTTGCGCTAAGCATCAGAGAGAGCTTACAACAGCTATCAAGCGTGCACGTCACGTAGCTCTTATGCCTTACACAGCAGACTGATTGAATTAACAATCATCACACCGCAGTTTCTTCGGATTCTGCGGTGTTTTTATTTTTTCTCACTCCCCTTTCACATTGACTTTTTTGCTCGTTTTTTGTATAATTTGTTCGTATTTGTTTTATTTATAAACCCCTTTGTCACTCCGTGACATTTCCCCTTTCAGGGGAAATAAAAAAGGGAAGAACCATCAAAGTTTTAGTCTTCTGCAAGAAACAATCCGTTAACTTGTTGTTCCGCTAAAATGAACTTATTGGTTGCCTTCTGTTCCGCAGAATCTGACCTTCTGTATTTCCCCTGAAAGGGGAAATGTCGCATGGCGACAAAGGGGTGCCGAAGGCAAGATTAAAAACAAGGGAGTTTTCTTAGTGGCTAAAGATTTCAGGTACACCGGATACAATAAAAATCTAAGAGCAAAATCGCGGACGTTAAGAAGAGAAATGACGCCGGAAGAAAAGCAACTGTGGTTTCATTTCTTGAAAAACTATCCGATACGATTCAACCGACAGCGTCCTATAGGCAATTACATTGTTGATTTTTATTCATCAAAAGCAAAAATTGCCGTTGAAATTGACGGCTGTCAGCATTACGAAGAAACTAACCTTATTGCAGATGCAGAGCGAACAAGATTTATCAATAGCCTTGGAATTGATGTTATCCGTTTTTCAAACCACGACATAAAAACAAATTTCGAAGGAGTTTGTCTGCAAATTGACAAATTCATATGTGATAAGTTAGGCTTGGAAAGTCAGGCTTTCAGGGATTAAAGTCGCTACCCGACACCCACCCCGTCGGTCGCCTTCCCTTTCAGAGAAGATTGCATAAAACAAAAACGTTCAACAAAAAAGAAACCAACCCTTACTCTTGGCAGCTTTCCCCTAAAAGGGGCTTCGCACAGTGATAAAGTGGTTACAAAAACAAAAATCAGGAGAGGTATTATATGTCCGAAAATATCAAAGCAAGTTTATCTGCGGTGTTGGAAGGTTTTTCAGCTGCTGTTGACTTTACCAACGATGCACTTTACACTTGCATACTCATCATCCTTCTCGTTCTTGCGGGACTTTACTTCACGGTAAGAACGCGTTTTGCTCCGTTCCGTCTTTTCGGAGAACAGATCCGTTCCGTTATGGAAAAGCCCTCTGACGGAAAGAATGTTTCTTCTTTCCAGGCGTTGATGGTTTCAACCGCTTCGCGTGTCGGTACCGGCAACATTATCGGTGTTTCAACCGCAATCTGTCTTGGCGGTTTCGGTTCGGTTTTCTGGATGTGGGTTATCGCAATCATCGGAAGTGCTTCCGCTTTTGTTGAAAGCACACTCGCACAGATTTATAAAAAGAAAGGACCCGACGGCTGTTACGGCGGCCCTGCATATTACATTCAGAGTGCACTTAAAAACCGTCCGCTTGCAATAATCTTTTCCGTTCTCCTCATCGCCACTTACGGTGTCGGCTTCAATATGCTCGCGTCGTACAATCTCCAGTCAACTTTCTCAGCCTACAGCTTCTATGATGCATCGACAACTCCGTGGATTATCGGTGCTGTTGTTGCAGGTCTTGTTGCCGTCTGTCTTTTCGGCGGCGGTAAGCGAATTGTTAAAATCACAAGCTTCCTTGTGCCGATCATGGGTGTTGCATACATTCTTGTGGCTCTGGCTGTTACAGCAATTAATTTCAAGATGCTTCCGTCAGTTTTCTCTCGTATATTCACAGAAGCTTTTGATTTCAATTCAATCTTCGGAGGCTTCACGGGTTCATGCGTAATGTTCGGCATCAAGCGCGGTCTTTTCAGTAACGAAGCAGGTGTAGGCTCCGCTCCCAATGCTTCGGCATCTGCAGACGTCAGCCACCCTGCAAAACAGGGTCTTGTTCAGGTGCTTTCAGTTTTCATTGACACAATCCTTGTTTGTTCCGCAACAGCTTTCCTTTGTATGTGTTCAGGCGTTGAGCCTACAGCAGAAAATTCAGGTGCACCGTATGTTCAGGCAGCGCTCAGTGCTACTCTCGGCAAAGCGGGTCCGATTTTCATAACGGTTGCAATGATTCTTTTCGCATTCACTACCCTTCTCGGCAATCTTTACTATGTTGACCAGGGTATCGCCTTCATCAACGGCAAAATCCCCGGCAAGAAATTCACAACATTTTACAGAATCGTTGCTTCGCTCCTCATCTTTATCGGTGCAGGACTTAACGCAGGTCTTCTCTGGAATGTTTCGGACGTGCTTATGGGTGCAATGACAATCATCAACATTCCTGTTATCATAATCCTCGGCAAATACGCAATCCGCACACTCAAGGATTACGAGTTGCAGAAAAAAGCAGGAAAAGACCCTGTATTCAAAGCAAAAAACATCGATCTCCCGCACGAGGTTGATTATTGGAAATAATATCTGAGGGACTGTTCTGCAGTCCCTTTATTTATTCACAAATAACTCTTTTATTTTTAATAAATATGGTGTATAATGCAGATATAATCTTTTAAGGAGATTTTTGTATGAAGAAAAATATTCTTGTAACCGGTGGTGCCGGTTTTATCGGAAGTAATTTCATTTATTATATGCAGCGCAAGCATCCTGACTACCGTCTTGTGTGCCTTGATGCTCTGACCTATGCAGGAAACCTCTACACTCTTGACAATGCAAGAGGCGATAATTTCCGCTTTGTACTTGGCGATATCTGCGACCGTAAGCTTGTTTTCGACCTCTGCGAGGAAGAAAAGTTTGATGTAATTATCAACTTTGCGGCAGAAAGCCACGTTGACCGTTCAATCGAAAACCCCGAGGTTTTCCTTAAAACAAACATTCTCGGCACTCAGGTGCTTCTTGACGCTTGTAACAAGTTCGGTATCCCCCGTTATCATCAGGTTTCAACAGACGAGGTTTACGGAGACCTTCCTCTTGACAGACCTGACCTCTTCTTTACGGAGGATACACCGATTCACACATCGTCACCTTACTCTGCAAGTAAGGCTTCTGCAGACCTTCTTGTTATGGCATATCACCGTACATTCGGCACACCCGTAACAATTTCACGTTGTTCAAACAACTACGGTCCGTATCAGTTCCCTGAAAAGCTTATCCCCGTTATGATTGCAAAGGCACTCGCAGACGAGAAGCTTCCCGTTTACGGTGAAGGTCTTAACGTCCGTGACTGGCTTTATGTTGACGACCACTGTAAGGCGATCGATATGATTGTTGAAAACGGAAAAATCGGTGAAGTTTATAACATTGGCGGACACAACGAAAAAGCTAACATTGACGTTGTTAAGACAATTCTCAAGGCAGTCGGCAAGGACGAAAGCCTTATCACATTTGTTAAGGACCGTCCGGGTCACGATATGCGTTATGCTATTGACCCTGCAAAAATCCACGCTGAGCTCGGTTGGGAGCCTGAAACACTCTTCAACGAAGGTATTCAGAAAACTATCGAATGGTATCTCAACAACCGCGAATGGTGGGAGAAAATCCTCAGCGGTGAATACATTAACTACAGAGGTTGATTTTATGAAAAAGATAATTTCAGTTCTGCTTCTTGTTGCGGTTTGCTTCACTTTCTTCGCTTGCGGTCATAAGGACGGCGACCTCGGAAAGCAGACAACAGTTGACGAGCAGAACGGATACACAATCACTAACGAAGTCAAGAATTTCCAATTCAAGTTTGAAGAAGATGAGCTTGAAAAAAAAGAAACTCTTCGTAAGGACGGCTTCAAGGTTCCTGCTGAGAGTGCAAAAGGTCAGATTATGTCCAAGACAGGTGCATTTGACATTGCTCTTCAGGAGGTTACCGTTGAATTCAACACCGTCACGGCATATTTCGACAGAACAAGAGGTATCTGGAAGGTTGTTTTCTCCGACGTTACAGAAACAACCGCTGAAGACGGCAGCATTTCACGCGAAAGCGTAACAAAAGAGTCCATTTACATTGATGAAGAAGGATACACACTTTTTGCATATACTGAATAAATGAAAGAATCGCTCGATTTTATCGGGCGATTTGATTTAGGGTGACAATATGAAAACTATTGCAAAAATAAGAACTGACTTCCCGACAAAATTCGGTATACCGCGTCAGAGCGGTCTGGTTGACGAACTGAAGGGAACGGTAATATTTGAACCTGAATACAGAAACGCTGATGCAATCCGCGGACTTGAGGATTTTTCGCATATATGGCTGTTATGGAAGTTTTCAACAGGTGAAGGAGAATCCTGGTCGCCCACAGTGCGTCCGCCGAAGCTTGGCGGAAACACAAGAATGGGAGTTTTCGCAACGAGATCTCCCTTCCGTCCGAATTCAATCGGTCTTTCCTGTGTCAGACTTGAAAAAATCGAGTTTAACGAAGCAACGGGTGCTGTACTTCACGTTTCAGGTGCAGACCTTATGGACAAAACCGAAATCGTCGATATCAAACCGTATATTCCGTATGCGGATTGTCACCCCGATGCAACAGGCGGTTTTTCCAAAGACTCAAGCAGTCCGCAACTGAATGTTCATATCCCTGAAGAGTTAATATCTTTAATCCCTGCAGACAAGCTTACAGCCCTTAAGAAAGTGCTTGCACTTGACCCTCGTCCTGCTTACCACAACGACGAAAACAGGGTTTACGGCTTCGGCTTTGCAGGAATTGAAGTTAAATTCACCGTCAGCGGAAACGACCTGAACGTCTGTAAAATTGAATAAGCAAAAGAAAAGACCGTTGGAAAACCAACGGTCTTTAAAAATTCCATTTGAGAGAGATTACTTAATCTCGATCTGTGCGCCAACTTCTTCGAGCTTAGCCTTGATTTCCTCAGCCTCGTCCTTAGAAACGCCTTCCTTAACAGCCTTCGGAGCGCCATCAACAAGAGCCTTAGCTTCTGCAAGACCAAGACCTGTGATATCCTTAACAGCCTTAACAACCTTAATCTTCTGGTCGCCAGCGCCTGCAAGAATTACGTCGAACTCTGTCTTCTCTTCTGCTGCCGGGCCAGCTGCTGCCGGACCTGCTACAACTGCTGCTGCAGCTGATACGCCGAATTCATCCTCTACTGCGTGTACGAGCTCTGAAAGCTCAAGAACTGAAAGAGTCTTCAACTCTTCAACAATTGCCATAATTTTCTCTGATGCCATGGTGATTTACCTCCATAAAATTTTGTAAATAATTTTTAAATTAAGTTTGCTGAATTAAGCCTCAGCGGGAGCCTCTGCCTTATCGGCAATAGCCTGTACAGCTCTTGCAAATCCAGCGATAGGTGCGCTGAATACATTTGCAACCATAGAGAGCAATGTCTCTCTTGACGGAAGTGTTGCGAGTTCCATGAGCTT
>JAZRNR010000032.1:0-13311 GCA_045648305.1 Acutalibacteraceae bacterium | reverse complement strand
TATATAAACTCGAGGCCATTCTTAACGGTGACCTTGACGAAGTTATCGACGCACTCATAACTGCAGATACAGCAGAAAAGCTGAAAGCCGAATAACACCAGAAGGTGATTTTTTGAATACAAAGTTTTATAAAAACTGTGATGCTTCCGAGCTTACGGAAGCCGCAGAAATATTAAAAAACGGCGGACTTGTTGCAATCCCTACGGAAACGGTTTACGGGCTTGCTGCAAACGCCTATAACGGAAAGGCGGTTTCAAAGGTTTTTGAAGCAAAGGGCAGACCGACGGATAACCCGATGATTGTCCATATCTCAAAGCTTGAAGAAATTCATCCTCTTGTAACGGATTTCCCCGAAAAAGCAAAGGCTCTTGCCGAAGCTTACTGGCCGGGACCGCTTACGATGATTCTTCCGAAATCCGACCTCGTTCCGCGTGAGGTTGCACCAAGGCTTGAAACAGTTGCCGTGCGTATGCCTTCACACCCGATTGCAAGAAAGATTATTGAGCTTGCAGGTGTTCCGCTTGCCGCACCGTCGGCAAACTCATCGGGTTCACCCAGCCCGACAACAGCTCAGCACGTGCTCAACGACCTTGACGGAAAAATTGATGCAATTGTTGACGGCGGTGAATGCGACGTCGGAATTGAATCGACGGTTATCACTCTCGCAACAGATGTTCCGAGGCTTCTTCGTCCGGGCGGAATAACCCTCCAGCAGCTTGAAGCCGTGCTCGGTCACGTTGACGTTGACCCTGCCGTTTTATCTGAGCTTAAAGAAGGCGTAGCTCCCGCATCTCCCGGAATGAAATATAAGCATTATTCACCGAAAGCTGAAGTATATATTGTTGAAGGCAGTCTTGAAAGCTTCAAGTTCCTGATTGATTCTGAATACAGGGACGGCGATATGGCTCTTTGCTTCAACGGTGAAGAAACGGATATTCCAGTTACCTGTCTTTCTTTCGGTGACGAAAACGACCTTGATTCGCAGGCACATCTGCTTTTTGCACAGCTTAGAAAATTTGACGAGCTTGGGGCAAAAAGAGTTTTTGTTCGTGCCCCGAGTAACGAGGGTGTCGGACTCGGAGTTTACAACAGACTTCTCCGTGCCGCCGCTTTCAAGGTTATAAAGCCTCCCGTGATTTACGGTCTTACAGGACAGACGGGCGCAGGAAAAAGCACTGTCGGAGAAATCCTCAGCGAAAAAGGCTATCTTATCGTTGACGGTGACGTTGCCGCAAGGGCAGTTGTTGAAAAAGGCTCACCCGTACTTAAGGAATTGGCTGACGTTTTCGGCTCGGATATCCTTGACGAAAACGGAGAGCTTATCCGTGCGACTCTTGCAAAAAAGGCATTTTCAACGGAAGAAAACCGACAGAAGCTCAACAGCATAACACACCCTGCCGTAACAAAATGGGCTATTGACTTCGTTAAAGAAAATCTTAACGAAAGCCACAAGGGTGTTGTTGTTGATGCCGCGGCAATTTTCGACAGCGATATCAAGAGATACTGTTCAAAAATGATTGTCGTAACAGCACCTGAAAAGGAAAGACTTGCACGTATTCTTTCGCGTGACGGTCTTACGAAAGAAGCGGCAATGCTTCGGATTAAGGCACAGAAAGACGAGCAATACTATAAGGAAAGAGCAGATATTCTTGTAAGAAATTATGCTCCGCACAATCTTTCGCAGGAGCTGGAATTATTATAAAGCAAAGGCTTTGCGTAAGTTGTCAAAGTTAAGTAAAATAAAAAATTGCTATTTATATTTTATAGTCAATAAATGTAAGGAGGACTCGAAATGAGCGAAGAAAAAACAGAGGTACAGCTTCTTCAGGAGAAGCTTATGATGAACAAAAAACACGCCGCCAAGGTAATTGACGACGCAGAGATGGCAAAGGCTATGGACTTTGCAGAGGGATATAAAAAATTCCTTAATGACAACAAAACAGAGCGTGAGGTTGCTGCTTTTATTATTGAAGAAGCAAAGAAACGCGGTTTCGTTGAATTTGATAAGTTCGGCACTTACAAGCCGGGCGACAAGGTTTACTACCTTAACCGTAAAAAGGCTGTTATCCTTGCAGTAATCGGTAAAAAGAGCATTGCAGAAGGTGCACACATTGCGGCTGCACACATCGACTCTCCGAGAGTTGACCTTAAGCCCAATCCGCTTTATGAGTCAAGCGAAATCGCACTTATGAAAACCCACTATTATGGTGGTATAAGAAAATATCAGTGGCCGACAGTGCCTCTTTCAATGCACGGTGTAATCGTTCGTAAGGACGGAACAGAAATCGACATCAACATCGGCGAAAAAGAGGGTGAACCGCAGTTCATCATCACGGACCTTCTTCCGCACCTCGGCAGAGAGCAGAGCGAAAGAAAGCTCGGTCAGGGCATCAAGGGCGAAGAGCTCAACGTCGTAGTCGGTTCACTTCCGTTCAAGGCTGATTCAGGCAGTGAGCTTGTAAAGCTCAACATTCTTAAGATGCTCAACGACAAGTACGGCATTGTTGAGGAAGATTTCCTTACAGCTGAGCTTGAAATGGTACCTGCAATGAAGGTTACAGACATCGGCTTTGACCGCAGCCTTATCGGCGGATACGGTCACGACGACCGTGTCTGTGCATATCCTGAGCTTATGGCAATCCTTGAGCTTGAAGAAGCTCCCGAGCATACAGCTGTTGCTGTTTTTGCTGACAAGGAAGAAACAGGCTCAGACGGCAACACAGGTCTTCAGTCATCATATCTTCGTTATTTCATCGCTGACCTTGCAAGACTTGAGGGTCTTATGGGCAGAGATGCACTTTCAAAATCAAAGTGCCTTTCAGCTGACGTTAATGCAGCATTCGACCCGACATTCCCCTCACCCTTTGAGGCTGCAAACTCAGCTTATATCAACAAGGGTATCGTAGTTACAAAGTACACAGGTTCAGGCGGTAAGGGCGGCACATCCGACGCTTCTGCAGAATTCGTCGGCGAGGTTACAAGAATCTTCACCGCTGCAGACGTTTGCTGGCAGATGGGTGAGCTTGGTGCAGTCGATGCAGGCGGCGGCGGAACCGTTGCGAAGTATGTTGCAAAGCTTGACGTTGATGTTGTTGACGTTGGTGTTCCCGTACTTTCAATGCATGCACCGTACGAGGTTGTTTCAAAGCTTGACGTTTATATGACAAACAAAGCAATTTCAGCATTCTACAAGGCATAAACAAAAAGAGTATTGAGCGAAAACTCAATACTCTTTCTTTATTTACGTTTTGATTGGATTCTTTTTCTTTCTGCTTTTCTCTGTGTTTTTGATTCCCTTTTTTCTTTAAAATTTTTGAGAATCTTCGGAAAAGCGACAGCAAAAGCAACCTCAATTGCAAGTATCACAACAAGCAGAATAATCCACACCGTTCTTTCCTGTGCGGCTTTTTCCGCAATGACCGCTGCTGCATTTGCATCAACCGGCGAATCTACTGCAATCGCAAGCGTTCTTAAAAAATCATGCATCAAAATCCCTCAATTCTCTGTAAACTGCGGACACGGGAAGACCGACAACGTTAAAATAATCACCGTCGATTTTTCTTATAAGTATGCAACCCTTACCCTGGATTCCGTAAGCACCTGCTTTATCCATCGGCTCTTTCGTTGCAACATATGCTTTAATTTCTTCATCGGCGAGTGGATAAAACTCAACCTGAGTTGCTTCGCAGAAGGTCCTTACCTTTTCGCCTTTAATCAGTGCAACGCCCGTGTAAACCGTGTGAACTCTTCCCGAAAGCATTGTAAGAAGCTCGACGGCATTTTCCTCTGACTTCGGTTTGCCGAGTATTTTCCCGTCAAGCACAACAACCGTATCCGCACCGATAACGAGCGAATCGGGGTTTTCCGAAGCTACCGCCTGTGCTTTCTGCTTTGCAAGTGACATTACAACGCCGTCCGGAGTAAGCGACGGGTCAATCACCTCGTCTACGTCGGCAACCTTAACAATAAAATCTATTCCCGCAAGCGAAAGAAGTTCTTTCCTTCGTGGAGATGCGGATGCAAGTATTATTTCACTCATTACCACAACCCCTTATCGCGAAGAAGCTTAACCTTAAGAACAGCCGCCTGAGTTTTGCCGTCACGAAGCTCATTGTTAAGCACCATTTCGACAGCCTTATCAAGAGGAATGCGTTCAACGTTCAGGAATTCATCTTCATCCAGATTCTGCTTTGTGAAAGTAAGGTCTTTTGCGGCATAAAGATGAATTATCTCACCGCAATAGCCCGGTGTCGGATAAAACTTTCCGAGGTCGCGGTAAATTTCTGCAACACATCCTGTTTCTTCCTCAAGCTCGCGTTTTCCGCTTTCGAAAGGATCCTCACCTTTTTCAAGCTTACCTGCAGGAAGCTCGGCAATAACCTCGAGGTACGGATATCTGAACTGTCTGACAAAAAGAAGCTCGTCATCATCCGTAAGAGCCGCAACGCACACTCCGCCCGGATGCTCAACAACCTCGCGGATACAGGGTTTGCCGTTCGGAAGCTCGGCATCGTCACAGCGGACGTTGATTATCTTGCCTTCGTAAATATAATTTTTCTTTACAATCTTTTCTTCAAGATTCATAATGTTTCTCCAAAAAATTAAGGGGTAGCCGTAAGACTACCCCTGTTTTTGTAAAATTAGTCTTCGTCGCAATCGCAGTCGCAATCGAACTCAAACTCAAGTGTTTCACCGCAAGCGGGGCACTGAATTGATTCCTCGTCGAGGATGCTGTCGTCAAGGCAGATAATCTCGTTACAAGCGGGACATTCAACCTCAACATAATCATCACCGCAGCAGCAGTCACAATCGTCATCGCAGCAATCGCAATCACAATCGCAATCCTCTTCATCAAGAAGGAACTCTTCAACGTCGCCAAGGTCCTCGTCGATTTCGTCAACAAGCTCTTCGAGCATTGCAACTTCATCCTCAAGGTCAGCAATTGAAAGAGCCATCTCTTCAATAACGTCTGCCATAGCTTTGATAAGCTTAACTTCGTCTGTTTCTGCTTCAAAATGAGCCATATCAACAAGGCCCTTGATATATGCAGCTTTTTCTGTAACTGTCATCATTGTAAAGTCATCCTTTCAAAAAAGATTATGCACGGCCGAGGTACTCGCCTGTACGTGTATCGATCTGGATCATTTCGCCCTCTTCGATGAAGAGAGGAACCTTTACCTCTGCACCTGTTTCAAGAGTTGCCGGCTTTGTTGTGTTTGTAGCTGTATCGCCCTTGAAGCCGGGGTCTGGCTTTGTAACTTCGAGTTCAACGAATGTCGGCGGTTCAACACCGAAAACCTTGCCCTTGTAAGAAAGAACCTTACAAACCATGCCGTCCTTAACAAACTTGAAGTTGTCTGAAAGATCAGACTCGTTGATCGGCTCAAGCTCGTATGTTTCCTGATCCATAAAGTAGTAAAGACCACCGTCGCTGTAAGAATATTCCATATCCTTTCTTTCAATGAAAGCTGTCGGGAACTTTGCTGACGGGTTGTAGCTCTTTTCTGTTACAGCACCTGTAAGAACGTTCTTTGTCTTTGTTCTTACGAAAGCTGCGCCTTTACCGGGCTTAACATGCTGGAACTCAACAACCTGAAGCACGTTGCCGTCCTCTTCAAATGTAACACCATTTCTGAAATCGCCTGCTGAAACCATATTTATTCCTCCGATTTTTGATTCTTCATATATACGGCACACTAAAAAACGTACCGCCATATTATTAACGTTATTATTTTATACTATTTTATCGCGTTTTTCAAGTCTTTTCATGCAAAAACAGAAAAAGCATATAAAAAAGACGGTGTTAAACCTTAATTTAACACCGTCACTGTTTAAACTTTTTTAACGCCTGTTGAAATCTGCAGGATGCTCAGAGCATCTGCTGAATTTACTTTTGAGTCACCGTTCATATCAGCCACTGTTTTCTGTTTGTCAGAAAGTGTCTGTGATGCTGTTGAATATTTAAGAACAACAAGAGCATCTGCTGAATTTACCGCATTATTTGAATCAATATCTCCAACTCCGGTAACGAAAGATGTTTTACGTGACCAACCTGTCTTACCGTTGTACTTGTACTTAACCCATCCGTCAGACTCTCCGACAATCTTAACGATTGTGTTCTTCGGCACTGCTACAAGATTTGAAGCAAATACTGATGCACTTTTCTTAAGGTATAAGGAGCTTTTTGTTCGCGCAAGATAACTTTTGAATGAAACATCAGGCTTTGTTGAACCTGAATTATCAGGAGCTACATACTTTGAAATGTACTCCATTGAAACCCAACCGGTCTTTCCGTCATACTTAACTCTTGCCCAACCGTTATACTCACCCGTTACGTCAATTACCTTGCCGTAAGGAATCTCGCCAATTTTTTCGTAATCAGTGCCTGCGCCCTTTCTCATATTAAGGCTCGGCTGTGCATTTACTATAGCCTTGTAGGAAACTTCCTTTATGCTCGGGTTTGTCGGATTTGAAGGTGTTGTTGTGCTTCCACCGACAGTAAAGTTAAAATTGTATGCCTTCGACTGACCGGAAGCATTCTTAGCTACGATTGAGTAAATGTATTTACCTGCACCGAGTGAAGAAATCTTAATCTTATCGTTTGCCTTTGAAAGAGCAAAGCTCTTTGCACCGGGATTAATGCTGAAAGTCTGCTTTGTTGCACCTGCAGCTGTTGATACCGAAACAGTTACATTTGTAAGATTTGAGCCCGAAACAACCATTCCGTATGCTGTAAAGGATTCACCCTTTGCTGTGTTCTGTGCAGGATGATTATTGGTAATTTTCAAACCGCTTGTAGAAATTGCAAGACCGTTCTGACGGACAACCATTCTGTCAAGAGAGCCTCTCTTCCACTTGTCAAGACGCATATATGCCGTTGTACTGTTGTAAGAGTCGTCAACGTCAACAATAAGAAAACCTGAAAGTTCAAGCTTTGATGTGTTTCCGTCGTAACCGTAAACTACTGAATAATGCGGTGACGATCTGCGGACAATTACAGGATAACCTGTCTTAAGCTGATTGTAAAGCGTTTTCATATCAAAGCCTTCGATCGGTTTGAAACCAAGCTTTGACCATGATGCGCTGATTGAATAACCGTTCGCAGAATAAACTGCCTGATATGCGGCTGATTTTGAGTTACCAGACGGAAGTCCGTGGCAATAAGCTTCGACAGTAGCCATTGAAGCGATTGCACAGTCACCTGTGCCAACCTGCTGACTGACTCTCGGCACGTTAAGTCTGATTTCGGGATAAGACTCTGCTGCACTTGCGCTTATGCCCATTACAAAGAACATAATCAATGTTGCAACAAAACCCAACACAAACTTCATCATCTTTTTAATTGATGGTGTTTTTGTCATAAGTAAAGTCCTTTCATTTTGAACAGGCACAGGCGATTACACCGCCACCTCTGTTCTTACAAATCTGTTACCAATTGTAACATATTGTAACCTTTTGGTCAATACTTATATTTTTACCAATTCTTTTGGTATTTTTGTTAAATTTGCACAACCGTTTTTTGTAATTATTGCCATATCCTCAATTCTGACGCCATATTTGCCCGGAATGTAGATTCCCGGCTCAATAGTAACAATATTTCCGACTTGTAACTTTTTGTCATTTTTGGGAGAAAGTGTCGGTTTTTCGTGAATTTCAAGTCCGACTCCGTGCCCGGTTGAATGACGGAAAAATTCACCGTATCCTTTTTCCTTTATATACTCACGTGCCGCAGCATCAACTTCGGAGCATTTAACGCCTTCTTTTAACGTTGCCAACGCTCTGAGTTGAGCTTCAAGCACAGTTTCGTAAATTTTTACCTGCTCGTCGCCGACTTCACCGACGGCAACCGTTCTTGTCATATCCGAATGATATCCGTTAACAACTGCGCCGTAGTCCATTGTTATAAAGTCGCCGTTGCACACTTTTTTATCTGTAGGAACACCGTGAGGCTTGGAAGTATTTGCACCCGAAATTGCAATCGTTTCAAAAGAAATCTCTTCTGCTCCGTTTTTAAGCATAAAGAAATCAAGCGTCAGTGCAATTTCTTTTTCCGTTACGCCCTCCCGAATAAATCCGAGGATGTGTTCAAATGCAGCTTCTGCAATTCTTTGAGCTTTTTCAATTGATTCAAGCTCTTCGTCGGTTTTAACCTCGCGAAGTTCATCTATAAGCTTATCGGTGTTTACGGTTGTAAGCAAAACTCCCTTGAGCATTTTTCTGAAAGCCTTCAGCTGAGAAACCGTAAGACGGTCGCTTTCAGCCATAAGTGTTTTTACTCCATACTTTTTGCAAAGCTCAGGCAATTGCTCAGAAGCTTTTTTCAGCTCTGCAACCTCACAACACTTAACAACATTCTGTGCTTCCTCGATATATCTGCTGTCCGTGAGAAAAACCGAATCGTTTTTTGTTGCAAGTAAAATTCCGTCACTTGAAGGAAACGATGTGAAATATCTTCGGTTTGTTTCCGAGACGATAAGAACGCCGTCAACCGACTTCGGCAAAGACGATATAAGTTTATCTAACATAAAAACCGCACCTTTCATAAAAAACAGGCAGTCACCTGCGCAACTGCCTGAAGATGTTAATTTTAAATTACGCTTTGCCGCCACAGCCAAGAACCGTATTAATCTTGTGCTCAACCATACCCTGAATTGCTTCACGGGCAGGCTTAAGATACTGACGCGGGTCAAAGTGATTCGGGTTTTCAACAAGATGCTTTCTTACCGCTGCTGTCATCGCAAGGCGGAGGTCAGAGTCAATATTGATCTTACAAACTGCCATCTGTGCTGACTGACGGAGCATCTCCTCGGGAATACCGATAGCATCCGGCATCTCACCGCCGTAATTGTTGATCATTTCAACAAACTCGGGAACAACTGATGATGCACCGTGAAGAACGATCGGGAAACCGGGAAGTCTTTTTGAAACCTCTTCAAGGATGTCGAAACGAAGCTGCGGCTTCTGACCGGGCTTGAACTTGAATGCACCGTGGCTTGTACCGATAGCGATAGCGAGCGAGTCAACACCTGTGCGTGTAACAAAATCGTAAACCTGATCAGGATTTGTGTATGATGCGTCTTCAGCAGAAACGTTAACATCGTCTTCGATACCTGCAAGCTGTCCAAGCTCACCTTCAACTGTCACTCCACGTTCGTGAGCGTAATCAACAACCCTCTTTGTAAGAGCAACATTTTCTTCGTAAGGAAGGTGTGAACCGTCGATCATAACTGATGTGAAACCACCGTCGATACAGCTCTTACATGTTTCAAAATCAGGACCGTGGTCAAGGTGAAGTGCGATCGGAAGACCTGACTCCTCAACAGCAGCTTCAACAAGCTTTACAAGGTATGTGTGATTTGCGTAAGCTCTTGCACCCTTAGAAACCTGAAGGATGAGAGGAGCATTAAGATTCTTACCTGCTTCAACGATACCCTGGATGATTTCCATATTATTTACGTTGAAAGCACCAATTGCATAGCCGCCTTCATAAGCAGCCTTGAACATTTCCTTTGTATTAACAAGTGGCATTTGTATCACTCCTAACAATTTACATGTTAACAATTATATCATTTCCGCAACGTTTGTCAATGTCGGAACAGAGAAATTTTATTCTTTAACAGCAATAACAAAAAGATTGATTATACGCAACCGTTGTGCTATTATATATAAATGTATATGAACAAAAACATTGCCGCAGAAACTGCGACAATGCTGTAAATCGGATTTATACCAGTTTGATTTTTTCACCCTTGCAGGAAAGTGCTGAATAATCAACCTCACCGTCTACAACCGTAAACGAATAAAAACCGTTGCTGCAGGGGATGAACGATTCACCGTTGTATTCTGAATCAAGAATCTGCGTAAGGATTATTGTCTGATTTTCAAACTTTTCAAACATATAAACGCCCTTGGCACTTGAGCGGGTAACCATTTTGCTTGTAACGTTTGTCGGAAGCTTATATCCACCGTCACCTTTCGGGAAAGAATAGTAGAAATAATTCATCTCGTCACGACGTGCAACACAAAGTGCTCCTTCGTCGCACTCGGCATAGGTTATCAGCTCTTCGTGATAACGGTACGAAAAAGCTTCTTCAACAGAAACAAAGCTGTAAAAATAATTTTCAACCGGAACAAATAAAGAAACCGCAACGAATATAACGGCAACAAAAGCCGAAGCCAATGCGGATTTTCCCGTCTTTTTTGTAATCATCATAAGAATTACAAGCAAGAGGAAGAAGATAAAAATTCCGGCTGCCCATCTTATAGAATTAAAAACCATGTGCAAGCCCCCTGTTGTTTTTATGTTATCACAAGGCTTGTCAAAAGTCAATCAGCGGAGGTGCTTTATGTCCGAAGAAAAAAGAAATAACGACAAAAAAATAAGCACCGTTGTAATCAATCTTGTCGCTTCGGCAATCAACGGTACAACGCCAAGAGTAAACATTGATGAATCGGATTGGCCGCAGATTATTGACTTTGCAAAAAGGCAGAGTGTTCTCAATATAATCGCCTATGCCTGCGACAACCTTCCTGAAAAGCCTGATGCAAAAACGATACGATTCCTCAAGGAATTCCGTATGCAGAAGATCGTTGTTGAAGCCCAGCAGGAAATTGAATTCTGTGACGCTATGGATAAGCTTGAAGCGATGGGTGCAAAGCATATGCCGCTTAAAGGATATATTGTCAAAAATCTTTATCCTTCACCCGATATGCGTACTATGGGCGACCTTGACCTGATTATTGAAAAGGAAAAGTGCGGCGAAATCGTTAAGGCATTCGTTGACGACGGCTTTACAAGCTGTGCCGAGGGAGATCTTCATTCAAACGTCGAAAGAGGAAACGCTTACATCGAATTTCACCGTTCAATGGTAAACGAAAAGCACGAAACTCTTCACGGATACTTCGGTAACGGTTTTCAACGAGCAAAGCTTACGGACGGTTATTCCTACCGTTATGAACTGACACACGAGGATTTGTACATTTTCCTTATCGCCCACGTTGCAAAGCATTACCGTTACGGCGGTACGGGAATCCGCAGCCTTCTTGACCTTTATGTTTACCGCAAAGCTTATCCCGATATGAATTACGGTTATATCCGCGGTGAACTTGAAAAAATCGGTTTGTGCGTTTTCGGAGAAAAGGTTGAACGAATTGCAGACAATTGGTATTCAGGCGAATTCAACGGAGAATACGACACCGTTTCTTCTTACATAGTTTCAGGCGGTGTTTACGGTGACGAAAACGCTCCGCTTCTTAACGAATTTATAAACGAAAGTCAAGGCTCAATCAAAACAACGAAAATCAAAAAATGGTTTGAAACGGTTTTGCCGGGCAAAGAGCTTATGACTACACGGTATCCCATTCTGAAAAAATTCATCTTCCTTCTTCCGCTTTTCTGGATTGTGCGATTTTTTGATACACTCATCCGTACTCCGCAGAATTTCAGAAAAAGCGTCAAGGACACAACAAACATTATGATGATAAACGATGACCTGGTCAACGCACAGCGTGAATCGGGAATCGAAAAGCTTTAACATTCATATGAGGAGGGCTTTTATGAATAACAAATTTCAACTCAGAGAAGGCTTCACCTACACAGCACACACAGGATGCGTAGGAACACCTGCCAATTCACTTGAATCAATTGATGTCGCTGTGGAACACGGTGCAGACATTGTTGAATTTGACCTTAACTTCACCGCTGACGGAAGAGCTGTACTTTCACACGATGCTCCCAAGGGAAACGAAATTTCACTTGACGAAGCTTTCAGAAAAATTGCAACTATCGAAAATCTTCTGGTCAACGTTGATGTTAAAACAACGGCACATCTTGAATTAGTTAAACCACTCGCAGAAAAGCACGGTATTCTTGACCGGATTTTTTACACGGGTATTACCAAAGAAATGGTTGAAGATACAAAAAAGAAAAGTCCCGGCATCACCTACTATCTCAACACAAACGTAAGAAGGTTTCAGACAAAAAAATATCTTGCCAAGCTCGTCGATGAAGTGCGCAGTTGCGGTGCTGTTGGAATTAATTTCAACAAAAAGAGTGCAACAAAAAAGCTTGTTGATTTCTTCCGCGAAAACGGTCTTCTTGTTTCAATCTGGACAGCTAACAACGAAAAAGATTGTCTTCGCCTGCTGTCGCTTTCACCCGATAACATTACAACAAGACGCCCCGATATAATAAAAACAATTCTCGAGAAAAAATAAAGGACTGTTAAAAATGAATTTTTCACTTCAGGAAAAAGCAAAAGAAAACATAATCGTTGTTGCACACCGTGGTGCTTCAGGCGGTAACATTCCCTGCAACACACTTGCAGCTTACGAAATCGCTCTCAAGCAAGGTGCAGATATGATTGAGGTTGACGTAAACAGTACGCTTGACCATCAGCTTATACTGTTTCACCCGGGTATGGAAATTCCTCACCTTAATATGCCGGTCTATCTTCCCCTGCTTAACTACAGCGCAATCAAAAAGCTCCGTTACGTCAATGCAGACAACACCCCCACGCAGTTCAAAATCGCAAGCTTTGACGATTTCCTTGAACAGTTCAAGGGACGTTGCTTTATCAATATCGATAAATTCTGGAGCAACCCTCGAAGAATTTACAACGCAATCAAAAGGCACGATATGGTTGACCAGGTGCTTGTTAAAAGCCATGTGAACGAAAAGGTTCTTAAAGTTCTTGAAGACCTTTGTCCCGAGCTTCAGTTTATGCCGATTGTCAAGGACGTACATAACGCTCACGAAGCTCTTGAAAAAAGAAACATCAACTACGTCGGTGTTGAGTGTGTTTTTGCTAAGGAAACTGCACCGATTGCACAGGACGATTTCATTGAAAAGATGCACAACGACGGCAAGCTCGTCTGGATGAATTCAATTATCTACGACAGAAAAGAGCAGCTTTGCGGCGGGCACAGCGACGACACGGCTCTCACAGTTTCCGAGGATGACGGATGGGGTTGGATTGCCGACAAGGGCGCAGACTTTATCCAGACCGACTGGACAATGATGCTCATCGACTACCTTAAGAGAACTGAAAAATATTATAAATAAAAACATAGAATCTTAGCAGAATAAAAGCAGGCAGTTAATTGAACTGCCTGCTTTTTATTTTGCATCCCGACAAATTCGGGTTTGTAGAGTTCTTTGATTTCGCACAATCTAACTCTGTGTTCGTAGGGACCGGCCTCCCGGACGGTCCGCAGATTCTGCCGAGTTAACGGACGGTCGAGGACGCCCGTCCCTACGCAGTTGACTGAAACAGGGTTCGTAGGGGCAGATATCATCTGCCCGCGGAATTT
>JAZRNR010000031.1:0-3140 GCA_045648305.1 Acutalibacteraceae bacterium | reverse complement strand
CATAGAGGTTTATACCGCCGAAGACAATAAAGTTTACCTGTCTTATTATGACTGTCCCTATATCGGTGCCGAGGAGAAAAGCTATACAATCGAGGTCGGAGCGGACGCTCTGAATGAAATTCAGCAGGCATTTTATAACCGTAAATTTCTCTCATGGGGTAAGCTTCCGAAAAGTGATTTAGAGCTTCTTGATGCTCCGCATACAACACTGAGCGTTACTTACGGTGACGGCGAAATGTATTCGGTTTCAAGCTCTGATGAGATACCGGGAGAGGGATATAAAATTTTCGGCGAAATCTATTCTATTTTAAATTCATACAAACAAGGAGATGATTAACCTTGTCAACAGTTACTGAACAGAAATGTCCTTGCTGTGGCGGTGCGGTCGAATTTAACGTAGGTGCACAGAAGCTTAAATGTCCGTTCTGCGATACCGAGTTTGAAATTTCCGATATGCCACAGGTTGAGGAAAATAATACGGTTGAGGCAATAAACTGGAATTCACAGGCGTGGGCTACAGGTGAGACTGACGGAATGAACGTTTATTCCTGTAAATCCTGCGGCGGTGAAATTGTTGCCGATGCGGCAACGGGTGCAACAAGCTGTCCGTATTGCGGAAATCAGGTTGTTATGAAGGGTCAGTTCTCGGGTGCGTTCCGCCCGGATCTCATTATTCCCTTCAAGCTTGACAAAAAGGCTGCCAAGGAAGCATTTAAAAAGCATCTTAAGGGAAAGAAGTTTGTACCTTCAGGCTTCCTGAGTGACAATAAGCTCGACGAAATCAAGGGTATCTATGTACCGTATTGGCTTTTCTCCTGCGATGCTTATTCACAGATGACATTCTACGGTGAGAAAATCAAAAAATGGTCTGACAGCAATTATGAGTATACAAAGATTGATACATATAATGTCTACCGTGAGGGCAGTGTTACTTTCGACAATGTTCCTGTTGATGCTTCTCAGAAGATTGATAACACGCTTATGGAATCAATCGAGCCGTTCAACCTTTCGGATGCGGTCGGTTTTAACACCGCATACCTTGCAGGCTATGTTGCAGACAAATTCGATGTAAGTATGGACGAAAGCTCCGTGAGAGCCAATGACAGAATCAGACAGACGACATATGACACTTTCAAGAGAGATACCGTTGATGGTTACACAAACATTGTTGATGGCACAATCAATATGAACGTCACAAACGGCTCTTACAAGTATGCACTTCTTCCTGTATGGCTTGTCAGCACAAAGTGGAAGGATAAGACTTATACATATGCGATGAACGGTCAGACGGGTAAGTTTGCGGGTAATATCCCGACAGACGAAAAGAAGGCAAAGCTTATGGGCGGTCTTCTCGGTGTTGCCGCAGGTCTTATCGGATACGGCCTTCTCTGGCTGATAGAGTTGTTATAAGGAGGTGCAGAAAAATGACTAAAAAGATAATTGCTTTAATCTTCGCAATGTTACTTTGTCTTTCAATGATGGTTTCTGCATCGGCTTATACAGAGAGCTATGTTGTCGATAACGAAAATATCCTGACTTCTTCAGAAATCAGTGAGCTTAACCTTCAGGCACAGACTATTGAAAACAAGTACGGCTGTGCGGTTATGTTCTGCTTTACTGAGGATACTGAAGGTCTTTCAACAACAGATTTCTGCGAAGAGTATTATGACGATTTCACAGATTCACCTGACGGTATTTTAATCACCCATAATCTTTCTGCGAATAACTATTCATGGTACTGCGCAGGTAAGGCACAGAGCGTTTTCGGTGATTCGGTGATGGAAAATGCTATGCAGCTTTATAATGATAATGAATCGTATTTCGGTGGTGTGAAGGCAGTCTTTACAATGGCAGACAATGTGCTTATGTCTGCACCGTTACTCAATCAGCAGACCGAACCCACAAAGGGCGAGGAAAAGCCGACTGAAGCAACAACACCAACAGAGCCTACAACAGAATTCCAACGTGTTGAAAGAACGCTTCCTCTCGTTGTTGACAGAGCAGAGCTTCTTTCCGACGAAGAAGAAAAGGCTCTTCTTGCAAGATGCGAAGCTTTCACAGCTGAGCACAAAATCGAAATTGCTATTGTGACAGTCAGTGACCTTGAGGGTAAAGACGGTGAGAAATATGCCGACGATTTTTATGATTACAACGGCTATGGATACGGTAAAAACGACGACGGTATTCTTGTTCTTTTCAAACCGGGTGCTGACGGTGAGCGTGTTCTTCACATCACAACTCACGGTAAGGGTGAGATGAATTTCTTCGCTACAATCAGAGAAGAAATGTATTCGGCAATGAAGGAGCCTCTTGCCGCGGAGGATTATAACGGTGCATTCAACACCTTCCTTGATAAGGCAGAGTACACAATGCGTCCGAACGTAAGCCCCATCTGGCTGTTCGTGCTTGTAATCGTCGGCGCTGTCATCGGCTTGCTTATCATAACGAAGATGACAATGCCTAACTATACGGTGGCTAAGCGTGATGCGGCAAATTACGCCCGTCCCGGCAGTCTTGCGGTTACAAACCGATATGATAATTTTGCTTACACCAACACTAAGAGGGTTGCAAAGGCAAAGGACAGCAGTGATGACAGCGACAGCGGCTCACGCAGCTCGACTCACACAAGCTCTTCAGGCAGAACACACGGCGGAACAGGCGGTACATTCTGAATATTTTAAAAAGCTGATCGGAAACGGTCAGCTTTTTATCAGATAGTAGATTCTTTTTATTTTTTATGTTATATTGTATATATAGTACCGACTTTTAAGGAGGTGAAACCATGCAGAGAGTTCAGCAACGCTCAGCCTTATATTTTACAGCCGCAGGTGTGCTTGTGTTTATAAGCTTCCTGCTTTTTGAAGTGTATTTTACTTCTCAGTCAGCGTGGGTAAGAATGTCTTTCGGTCTGGTTTCACAGGTTATCCGTTCAGGACTGCTTATAGTCTGGTGCGTATCAATACATAACAGAATACTCAATAAGCAGATACGGCAATATTTGCTTTGGGTCGGAGCCTTGATGCTTATCTGGCTAAACGTCAGGTTTATCAAGTGGGATTTTCTGCATTTCACCGATCCTCTCGGCAGATATATCTGGTATGCGTTCTATATTCCGATGCTGTTGATACCTCTTCTCGGTG
>JAZRNR010000030.1:0-12826 GCA_045648305.1 Acutalibacteraceae bacterium | reverse complement strand
TCGGTTCTCGCAGCGGTTCTCCTTGTTGTATTTGCACTTATTTGCGTTAGCGTTACTAAAGAGCGCAATGTAATTAAAAGTGACGAGAAGTTTTCCTTCAAAAATGCACTTACCGTTATAAGAAAGAACGATCAGCTTCTTGTATTTATGCTTTTTGCAATGATTTCTAATGCGGGCTTCTATATGACCTCGGGCATCAGCGCATTCTATTTTGAAGAGGTCGGCGGCGGACTTGCAAAGCAGTCAACCTTCAATCTTATGGGTACAGTCGGCTCAGTTCTCGGTATTCTCGTTGTGCCGATCTGCTCAAAGTTTATGAACAACCGTTCAATTTACAAGCTCTCTCTTCTTATGGCTGCAACAGGTTACATAGGTATGGCAATTATCGGTTACGGTTTCGGCGGAAACGTAGTAGCTCTTGGTCTTTGCTATATTGTAACTTCACTCGGTACTGCAAGTATGTTTGTTAACCAGACTGTTATGCTTGCTGACTGTGTTGACTATGGCGAATTCAAGCTTGGCAAACGTAATCAGAGTCTTACATTCTCAATGAAGGGCTTCCTTCAGAAGATGGCTTACACAATGCAGAGCATTATTATGTATGCTTCATTCGCGCTTACAAACTATGACTTCAGCGGACAGAATGCAGACACAGCAGTTGTAACCGAATCTGCAAAGAGTGCAATTTCATTTATGATGTTTATTGTTCCGCCCGCAATGATGCTTATTTCTCTTATTATATTCTCAACAAAGTTTAAAATTCACGGCGAATACAAGCAGAAGATTCTCGACGAAGTTGCAAAACGTCATGAAGGCTGATAACGATAGGAGCTGTTCATTTTGAAAAAGATAGTCTATTTCTCTCACGGTCTTGGTGCTAACGGAATAGAAACCTTTCTCGTAAATGTTCTCGAAAAACTTGATAAAACAAAATATGATCCAACTGTTGTAATCGCAATTGACAGGGACGCAGAGTGCCTTCACGAGCAAAAAGTGCTTGATATTGGTGTTAAGGTTGTCCGTATGGGTGACCTTGACTCAATATTAAAAAAGCTTACTTACTTTATTAAAGTGAAGAACTTTTTGAAAAAGGGTAACTTTGATATTGTTCACGCTAACATGGATTTGCTCAACGGTATAATACTTCGTTTTGCAGAAAAGGCAGGAATTAAAAAACGTATTTGTCACGCGCATAATTCCAAAAGTCAGTATAAGCCTACAGGTTTGCTTGGTAAGTTAAAGAGGTACGTGCAGCAACAGTATTATACAATAATGAAAAACTGGATTGTTTCATCGTCAACGGATTTAGTGGCATGCTCCGAAGTTGCGGCTGAGTATTTTTATTCAGACAGAGAGGCTGAAGTCATATATAACGGAATCCGATTGGATGAGTTTGTTATGCCGGATGATTTTGACAGATTATCTTATTCTAAGGAACTTGGGTTCAGCGGTGATGAAAAGGTAAGGCTTGTTAGTGTTGGCAGAATTTCACCACAGAAAAATCCGATTTTTGCTCTTGAAATCATAGCTGAACTCAAGAAATTCAGAAATGATTTTCGTTACATCTGGGTCGGCGACGGTGAACTTGCTCACGATTTTGAACTGAAAATAAGCGAACTCGGACTTGAGGAAACGGTTCTTATGCCGGGCATAATGACTGAAATTCCGCAGATACTTGCCTGCTGTGATTGTTTTCTTATGCCGTCACTTTTTGAAGGGCTTCCATTTTCACTTGTGGAGGCACAGGCTGCAGGACTGAAATGTGTTGTTTCAGACGTTGTAACAAAAACTGCAGATATAGGTCTTGTCAATTATGTTTCACTTGAAAAAAGTGCAAAGGAATGGGCTGAAGAAATAAACCGTGTCCTTGATGAACCTGCGGGCAAAAAGGATGAAGAAAAAGCGAAGTTGTTTGATATTTCAAACACGGTAAATCAGCTCGAAAAAATTTACGATAAATAATATATACGAACTTTAAGAAAGGAGGCGGTATTATGAGCAGAAAAAAGTGGATAGTCAATAATTGTGACAAAGAAGCGGCAACCCTTATTGCCGAAGAGCTTAATATCAGCCCGTATGCCGCCCTTATTGCTTCAGCACGCGGAGTGAAAAATATCGAAGATGCTGAAGAGTTTTTTGGAGTTACTGAAGTTATGGGTGCAGACCCGTTTGATTTCCCTGATATGTACAAGGCCGTCAGAAGGATCAGAACTGCACTTGATAACTTTGAACGAATAGCCGTTTACGGTGACTACGATGCCGATGGTGTTACGGCAACAGCACTTCTGTATTCATACCTTGCTTTGCAGGGTGCGGATGTCGTTTTTGCTGTGCCTAACAGACACACTGAAGGCTACGGTCTGAGCTACGGTGCGATTGACAATATCAGCCGAATGGGTGCAAAGCTTATAATCACGGTTGATAACGGCATAAGTGCTGTTGAAGAAGCTGAATATATCCGTCAGCTTGAAATGGATTTGATTGTAACTGACCACCATCTGCCATCAGATGTTATTCCTGATGCAGTTGCGGTTGTTGATCCGCATCTTGAAGATTGTATTCTTGAATTCAAGGACTATGCAGGTGTTGGTGTTGCATATAAATTGATATGTGCTCTTGAGGGCGAAGAAAATGAGGTTACGGAATCTTTCCTTGACCTTGTAACAATCGGTACTGTTGCCGATGTTATGCCTTTGAGGGGCGAAAACAGAAGCATTGTCAGAAGAGGTACCGAGCTTATCAACGATTCTGACAGACCGGGAATTCAGGCTTTGCTTGAAGTTGCTGGTCTTGAGGGTAAGAATGTAAAATCGGGTACAGTTGCCTTCGGTATTGCTCCGAGAATCAATGCTGCGGGAAGAATCGGTACTGCTGACAGAGCAATAAGACTTCTCCTCAGTGAAGATTATGACGAAGCCAACCTTCTTGCACAGGAGATTAACGACGACAATGTTGTCCGTCAGCAGACAGAACAGGAGATTCTTAATCAGGCTGTTGATATAATTGAGTCAAATCATTCGTGGAAATATGACCGTGTTCTTGTTGTCAGTGGCGAAGGATGGCACGACGGTGTTATAGGTATTGTTGCTTCACGTCTTGTTGAAAAATACGGTAAACCCACGATTGTTATAACTGAAAACGAGGATATGACGGCAAAGGGCTCGGGCAGAAGCGTTGACGGCTTCAGTCTTTACGAAGCTTTGTCGGCTTGCTCGGAAGTGCTTGACCATTACGGCGGACATACTCTCGCTGCAGGTCTCGGAATTGATACGGAAAAAATTGATTTGTTCAGGCACGAAATCAACAGATATGCCGATACAAAAGAAGCTTTTTATCCCGTACAGAATATTGATTTCAAAATAAACCCGTCTTGTGTTAACACAGAGTTGCTTGATGTTATCGAATCGCTTGAACCTTTCGGTGCAGGTAATCCGCAACCTGTTTTCGGGCTTTATAATATGACGCTGACGGATATAACTCCGATCGGTTCGGGAAAGCACCTTCGTCTTTCGTTAAGAAGGGGAGATATAAATCTCAGTGCGGTGCTTTTCAGGATGACACAGCTCGATTTTCCTTATGTTGTCGGTGATGTGCTTGATGTTGCGGCAACATTTGAAGCAAATGAATATTTAGGACAGATAAGGCTTAGTATATTAGTTAAGAACATCAAGCTTCACGATATGGACGACGAAACACTGTTCGGTTCTATGGGTATATTTGATGACATTATGAGTGGAAGAAACACGGCACACATTTCAGCTTTGCCTGACCGTGATTTTATAGCTCTTGTGTATAAATTTATAAGAAGCAAAGGTAAATGGCGTTATGATAACGAAATACTTTGCAAACGATTAGGTCTCGGTGCAGAAAGTTATGCAAAGGTTTGCGTTGCGGTTGCAGCTCTTACCGAGCTTGGTACGGTAGTTTATGACGGTGACGGTAATCTCACGTTACCGCAGGAAAACGTAAAGGTGAATCTTAACGATGCACCTGTGTTGAAAAAATTCAAAGATTTTGAAGGTTAAAGGGTAAGAACGATGTCTGAAGAAAACGAGAAAAGATTAGACGAAAATCTGAATATTGATACATCTTCTGAAGATTACATTGATGAATCCGTGTTGGCTTCGCAGAGAAGTGAAAAGTCCGCAGACGGTTTGTTTGAGGACCTGATTGCTGATGTCAGCGAAACAATGGACAAAGAGGATATCGACTATATAAAGAAGGCTTATGCAATCGCAAGGGAAGCACACGAGGGACAGTTTCGCCGTTCTGGCGAGCCGTATATCATTCACCCTGTTCAGGTTGCAAAGATTCTTTACGGTCTCGGTATGGACAGCGAATCAATGATCGCTGCCCTCTTGCACGATGTTGTTGAGGACACGGAGCTTACCAAGGAGGACGTGAAAAAGGATTTCGGCGAAGACGTTGCCGAGCTTGTTGAAGGTGTTACAAAGCTTGGTAAAGTGCCGCTTTTCACGAAGGAGGAACAGCAGGCGGAAAACGTGCGTAAGATGCTTATGGCTATGTCGCAGGACATCAGAGTTATAATCATCAAGCTCGCTGACCGTATTCATAATATGAGAACACTTGCTTTTATGCGACCACATAAAAGACGTGAAAAAGCTCAGGAAACTCTTGAAATTTATGCTCCGATTGCGCACAGACTCGGTATCCGCGGTGTTAAGGAAGAACTTGAAGACCTTGCTATCAGTTATCTTGACCCCGTTGCGTACAAAGAAATTCAGACTCTGCTTGAACAGCAGCAGTCAAAGCGTAAGGAGTATCTTGATAATATACAAAAGAAAATTAACGACCGTATTAAACAGGTTGTGCCTAACTGCAGCATCACGGGACGTGTAAAGAGCGTTCACGGAATTTACCGTAAGATGTATATGCAGGGTAAGGATTTTGACGAAATTTACGATATTTATGCAGTCAGAATAATCGTTGATGATGTAATCGACTGTTACAACTGCCTCGGAATTATCCACGATATGTTCAAGTCGATTCCCGGAAGATTCAAGGATTACATTTCCACTCCGAAAGCCAATATGTATCAGTCACTTCACACGACCGTTGTCGGTGAAGGCGGAATCCCCTTTGAAGTGCAGATAAGAACCTGGGAAATGCACCGCACAGCTGAATACGGTGTTGCGGCTCATTGGAAATACAAGCTAGGAATGAATGGCAAACAGAAGTTTGAAGAAAAATTCTCGTGGATAAGACAGCTTCTTGAATCGCAGAATGTTTCTGAAAATCCTGAGGATATTGTTCACACAATCAAAACTGACCTTGTTCAGGAGGAAGTTTTTGTCTTCACTCCTAAGGGTTCGGTTATAAGCCTTCCTGCAGGTGCAACGGTTGTTGACTTTGCTTATGCTATACATTCAGCTGTAGGTAACAGAATGGTCGGGGCAAAGGTTGACGGAAGAATTGTACCGATTGACTATGAGGTCAAAACAGGCGAAATTGTTGAAATTATCACTTCGTCACAGCAGGGTAAAGGACCTAGCCGTGACTGGCTCAAGTTTGTCAAGACAAGCGGTGCGAGAAACAAAATCCGTTCGTGGTTCAAGAAAGAACGACGCGACGAAAATATTCTTGAAGGTAAGCTTGAAATTGAGCGTGAATTCAGACGTAACTTCATAAGACTTACAGACGATGAATATGAAAAGTTCATAATTATGATTGCTCAGCGTCAGCGTTTTACAACTCCTGATGAGTTTTATGCAGCTATCGGTTATGGCGGAGTTTCGCTTAATAAGATGATGCCCCATATCAAGGATGAGTATGTCAAGATATACAGGCAGCCCGAAGAGAAGCAGGAAGATGTTATCAAAATTACGAAGCCTCAGCAGAAACGCTCAAAGAGCAATGACGGCGTTATTATTGAAGGTATCGAAAACTGCCTTGTCAAATTCTCAAAATGCTGCAGTCCGCTTCCGGGCGATAATATAATCGGCTTCATAACAAGAGGTCACGGTGTATCAATTCATAAAAGAGACTGCACAAACGTGCCTAAAGTTATCGAGCTTTGTGATGAACCTGAGCGTTGGATTAATGCAACATGGGACAGCGACGTCAAGGAAGAGTTTACGGCAACTCTCAGCATAACCTGTCTTGACCGTGTCGGTCTTATGGCAGACGTTTCAAAGGTTATTGCCGATATGCGCGTTATGATTTACGGTATCAACACTAAGAGCAAAAAGGACGGCAGAGCTTCAATTGAGCTGACACTTGCTGTTAACGGAATTGAGCATCTTCAGGGTGTTATGGCGAAGATACTCAAAATCAACGGAATTCTTGATGTTGAAAGAGCGTAATTCAATTAATATAAAATAAGGAATGATACGATGAAAGCTGTTGTACAGCGTGTTTCTTCGTCCAAGGTTACGGTTGACGGAGAGATTCTCGGAAAAATAGGTTGGGGATACAATGTCCTTCTGGGAGTTGGTCCCGAGGATACAAAACAGCACGCAGATGTCCTTGCCGCAAAGATTGCGAAGCTTCGTGTTTTTGAAGATGACGAGGGCAAGATGAATAAATCAGTTCTTGATATTGACGGAGAGGTATTGGTGATTTCACAGTTTACCTTGTGTGCTGATATTAAAAAGGGTAACCGACCGTCTTTTACAACGGCGGCACCTCCGCAGATGGCGGAAGAGCTTTACGAATATTTCATTGAGCAGCTTAAAATGAACGGTGTTAAAAACGTTGAACACGGTTCTTTCGGTGCAGATATGAAGGTTGATATTCAGAATGACGGTCCAGTTACGATACTTATGGACACGGATATCTGGGTAAAATAATAAAAAGGAAAATCAGAAATGAATATTGAAACATTAGCTCTCGGTCCCGTGCAGGCAAACTGTTACATTGTGACCGATGAAAAAACAAACGAAACGGCAGTTATTGACTGCGGTGAGTATACAAAAGAGCTTGCAGACAGACTTGAAGGCAAAAACCTGAAGTACATTATGCTGACCCACGGACATTATGATCATATTTTCGGTGTTTACGACCTTAAAGAAGCTTATCCTGAAGCTCAGATTGTAATTCATAAGGAAGAAGCATACAAACTTCTTGACGAGCTTCCGAGCTTCGGTCACGAAATGATGCCGGGAATGCAGAAATATGTTCCTGCTGATATAACCGTTGAAGACGGTGGCAAAATTCAGCTTGGTGAAATCGAGTTTACCGTTCTTCATACACCCGGTCATTCAAAGGGCAGTGTGTGCTATTTTGCCGAAGATGAGCGTACAATCTTTACAGGTGATACTCTTTTCTGCCTGACTGTTGGCCGTATGGATTTCTTTGACGGCAGCGAGGATGAAATGCTTGAGTCTATAACAAGACTTTATAATATGCCGGGCGACTATGAGATTTATCCCGGTCACAACCGTGCAACAACAATGGAGTACGAAAAACGCAGAAACAGATATATGAGGCGATTCAAATGATTTTAAAGGTTATCAACCATAAATTTCATTATGAAATGGAAAACCTTTGCAGAGTTTTCTACCCTTATGAAACAATTCGTGTTATTCACGAAGGCGACGAGGGAGAAGACTCTTTCGCTGTTATAACTTCTCTTGAAGAATGTGAAAACGGATATAAAATCAAAGTCAGCTTTTCTCTTGATGAAACGAAAGAAGAAGCTGAATGCTTTGAAAACGATTATGATGACTGCGAAAGAGAAATGGCGGTTCTGCTTTATAATATTCTTTGCAAAGTGACAGGGTATACTCCTCAATGGGGTATCCTTACAGGCGTTCGCCCGTCAAAGCTTATGAACACTCTGATGGTGGCAAACGGTGACGAAGAAGCCGTCGGCTATTTCAACGAAAAGCTCCTTGTTTCGCCCGATAAAACAAACCTTGCATTCAGCGTTGCGAAAGCGGAAGAAAAAATAATGGGTCTTTCGGATGAAAAATCCTTCAGTCTTTATGTTTCGATTCCTTTTTGTCCGACACGCTGTAATTATTGCTCGTTTGTTTCTCACTCAATCGCACAGGCGAAAAAGCTTCTGCCTGATTATGTTGAAAAGCTTTGCGAGGAAATCCGTTATACGGCTGAAATTGCAAACTCTCTCGGACTTCGTCTTGAATCCGTTTATTGGGGCGGCGGTACTCCGACAACGCTCAGTGCAGAACAGCTTGACAGAGTTTGTAAGGAAATTGACGATAATTTTGACTTTTCATCCTGCAGAGAATATACAATAGAAGCGGGCAGGGCAGACACGGTAACACCCGAAAAGCTCGATGTTATCAAAAAATACGGAATAACAAGAATCAGCATCAATCCGCAGACCTTCAACGACGATGTGCTTGTTTCAATCGGCAGACGTCATACGGTTGAGGATGTGCTTGATGTTTACGAAACAGCAAGAAGCAAAGGATTTGACAATATAAATATGGATCTGATTGCAGGACTGACGGACGACAGCTATGAAAGCTTCTGTAATACTGTCGACAAAGCAATCAGTCTTAATCCCGAAAACATAACCTTACATACACTTGCACTTAAACGCTCTTCAAATATTGTAACGGGCGGTATCGACGTCGAAAGCGGAGAAGTAGCAAATAAAATGCTCGTTTACGCTCAGGAAAAGTTTTACGAAAACGGTTACATTCCTTATTATATGTACAGACAGTCGCGCTCACTGGGAAACCTTGAAAATGTCGGTTGGTGTAAACCGGGATACGAATGCCTTTACAATGTGTTTATGATGGAAGAGTGCCATACAGTTCTCGCTGTCGGTGCAGGTGCGGTAATTAAACTTAAAGAGCCGTTCGGCAGGAATATTGAAAGAATTTTTAACTATAAATATCCTTATGAGTATATTTCTCGATTTGATGAATTGCTCCAGAGAAAAGCAAAAATCAAAGAGTTTTACAATACTTTAATTGCCAACAAGCCATAAGGTTTTGAAAGTATAATCTTAACGGAGCTTCAGAGTAATGGTTAACACGCTTTCTTTAATCAATAAAAAATCATCAGAAAACCCACAGGGTTTTATCTTTGCCTGCGAAGAAAGATTTGATTCGGCAGTAAATGCGGTTGTGAGCAGCTTCCTTTCAAAACCTGCTTATGATATCGTGCTTCTTGCAGGTCCGAGTTCATCTGGAAAAACAACAACTGCCGGAATCCTTGCACAGAAAATCCGTTCAAGCGGAAAAAATGCTTTCATAGTTTCTCTCGATGATTTTTATTTTAACAGAGCTGACATTCCTCTCAACGAAGACGGAATGAAGGATTATGAAAACGTGACGGCACTTGATGTTGAGCTTATTCACAAGTGCTTCGGAGAGCTTATTGAAAAAAGAGAATCCGAGCTTCCGGTTTTTGATTTTACTACAGGCTGTCGAAGTGAAAAGACAAAGCATATTGCTCTCGGCAAAGACGATGTTATAATTGTCGAGGGTCTGCACGCACTCAATCCAGTGATTACTCAGGGACTTGATGAAACTCATCTTTACAGAATTTATATCAGCGTTTCTTCAAGAATACTTGCTGACGACGGCGAAATTCTTCTGAATAAAAGGAATCTCCGTCTTATAAGAAGAATGATCCGTGACTATGAACACAGGAATTCTTCTGTTGAAAACACATTATTTATGTGGCAGGGTGTGCTCAGCGGAGAGGATAAATTCCTCTTTCCTTTTGAATCATATGCCGACGTGAAAATTAATTCATTCCACGCTTATGAAACCTGCCTTTTTAAAAACGAAGCGCTTCGTCTGCTTTCGAAAGTTCCGTCGGATAGTGTTTATATTGAAAAGGTTAATGAACTCAGAAATGCAATTAACCGTTTTAATGCGATTGACGTGTCGTTGCTTCCCGAAAAGTCGCTTCTTAACGAGTTTATTTCAAGATAATTTTTTGAAAATAATTGCTAAAAAAACAAATATATGGTAAAATATAACTTATGAAAATTAGGAGGTGCATCAATGGCGAAGGAAAAAGCTAAATCTCAATCGTTGCTTAACGGAGCCCTTGTTCTTGTTGTTGCAACCGTGTTGGTTAAGGTAATTGGTGCGTTGTTTAAAATCCCGCTGTCAATGCTCATCGGTGAGGTCGGCAGAGGTTACTTCAATACAGCATACGAAATTTATACACCGCTTTATTCAATCTCAATGGCAGGCTTGCCGATTGCAGTTTCACGAATGGTTGCGAAGGAACGTTCACTCGGCCATTTTCGTGATGTAAGGCTGATAAGAAAGGTCGCAACAAGGCTTTTCCTTATGACAGGTGCGATAGGCACTGTGCTGATGTTCATAATTGCATATCCGTACACTAAGTTTGTTGTCGGATATACAGAGAACATCTGGTGCGTTCTTGCGATTGCTCCGTCAATCTTCTTCTGTTGCTGTATGTCAACCTTCCGCGGTTACTACGAAGGTATGCAGAATATGATGCCGACGGCAATTTCACAGGTTATTGAGGCTCTCAGTAAGCTTTTGCTCGGTCTCGGAATAACATATGCGTTCCTCAGCGTACAGCTTCAAAAGTTTGCAAACGGCGAAGCTGTTATGGGTACTGTTTATACAGACAAGGCAGATGCTCTCGCAGCTCTTTATCCTTATGCTGCCGCAACAGCAGTTCTCGGTGTTACTATCGGTACTGTTCTTGGCTTCATTTTCCTTTCGATAAGACACAGAATCAAAGGTGACGGAATTACAAAGGAAGACCTTATCAATTCTCCGAAGCCTGATGACAGCAGAAACGTTGCGAAGATTCTTGTAAGAACAGCGTTGCCGATGGCTGTCGGTTCACTTATCCTCAACGTAACAAATCTTATTGACTCGGCTACGATTCAGAACAGACTTGCTTACGCTGTTGAAAAAGCTCCTGAGGTTATCAAGGACATTTATTCAAGCTATCTCATTAAAGAGGGTATTGCTGACGGACAGATTGTTAAATATCTTTACGGTGTTTACGGTGAAACCCTCGACTTCAAAAACCTTGTGCCCACTATAACAATGACACTCGGTATCAGTGCAATTCCGATTATTTCCGCCGCTTGGGCAAAGCACGATTCGAAGACAATCAAAACAACAGTTGAATCTGTTATCCGTGTTACTATGCTTATCGCGTTGCCGGTAGGCTTCGGTCTTGCAGCCGTTTCTTACAATCTTCTTAATATGTTCTACGGCAATTCAGCAGCAACAATCGGTTCTCCGATTCTTACAATTTACGGAATTTCGGTTTTCCTTTTTGCTGTTTCTTCACCGATAACAAATATGCTTCAGGCTTTGGGCAGAACAGATATTCCTCTTAAGTCGCTTGCTATCGGTGCTGTTGTAAAAATCATTCTCAACTATATGCTTATCGGAAACCCGACAATCAATATCAACGGTGCTCCGATCGGTTCAATTGCATGCTATGTGATTGTTGTTGGCATAAACCTCTTCAGTATAATCAAAATTTCAGGTGTAAACATCAATCTTGCATCTGTTTTCGTCAAGCCGTTTATCTGCTCGGCAATTTCTGCGGTAACAGCTTTTGCTACGGTTAAGGTGTTCTCAAAGGTGCTTGCAAGCTTCGGTGATCCCGAAAGTATGCTTAACGGAAACACAATCGCACTTGTAATTGCAGTGGCTGCAGCGGTAATTGTTTACGTACTTGCACTTCTTTTCATAAAAGCACTTTCAAAAGATGACCTTGAAATGCTTCCGAAGGGCGAAAAAATTTCAAAAAAGCTTGAAAAACTTGGCTTTTTAGGTTAAAATAGGTATGATTATGACAAATGAGTTTAAATTCAAAGATAAGTATAATGTTTATGACCTTGTTGATGTCATAAGAGCGTTGCGCTCGGAGGGCGGTTGCCCCTGGGACATTGAGCAGACGCACGAAAGCATTAAGAAAAACCTTATTGAAGAAACCTACGAAACAATCGAGGCTATCAATAAGGGCGATGCGGAAATGCTTCGTGAAGAGCTTGGCGACGTGCTTATGCAGGTTGTGTTCCACGCACAGATTGAGGACGAAAAAGGTGTTTTCAATATCGACGATGTAGCCGATGAAAACTGCAAAAAGATGATTGAGCGTCATCCGCACGTTTTTGGCGAAATCAATGTGAATTCCGTTGACGATGTTCTCACAAACTGGGATGCAATAAAGCGCAAAACAAAAGGACAGAAAACAACTTCTCAGGCAATTGATTCCGTACCGCGTGAATTGCCGGCTCTTATGAGGGCAGACAAAATCCAATCAAAAGCAGCAAAGGCAGGATTTGACTGGACACAGGTTGACGGAGCTTTGGAAAGACTCTATGAGGAAATAGGGGAGCTTAAGGAAGCGATTGCCAACGGAAATAAGGACGAGATAAGCGACGAGCTTGGCGATGTTCTTTTTTCTGCAGTCAATGTTTCACGTTTTGTGAAGGTAGATGCCGAAGAAGCTCTGACTTCATCGACAGATAAATTCATAGGCAGGTTCAAAAAGGTTGAAAAACTTGCCGAAGAACGCGGAATTGACATGAAAACTTCTTCTCTTGAGGTTCTTGATGAACTCTGGGATGAAGCTAAAAAATGTATGTGATATACTTGAGTAAAGGTATTTCATAATATAAAAATAAAATTTGGAGGAATTACAATGAATAAGACAGAATTTATCAATGCAGTTGCTGCAAAGGGCGAAATGGACAAGAAGGCTGCTGAGAAGGCAGTAAACGCTGTTTTCGGCGCAGTTACAGATGCTCTTAAGGCAGGCGACAAGATCCAGCTCGTAGGCTTCGGTACATTCGAAGTAAGAGAGCGTGCAGAGAAGCAGGCTCGTAACCCGAGAACAGGCGAAACAATGACAGTTCCCGCTTCTAAGGTTC
>JAZRNR010000029.1:0-2223 GCA_045648305.1 Acutalibacteraceae bacterium | reverse complement strand
GCGCAGTTACAGATGCTCTTAAGGCAGGCGACAAGATCCAGCTCGTAGGCTTCGGTACATTCGAAGTAAGAGAGCGTGCAGAGAAGCAGGCTCGTAACCCGAGAACAGGCGAAACAATGACAGTTCCCGCTTCTAAGGTTCCCGCATTCAAGGCTGGTAAGGCTCTTAAGGACGCTATTAAATAAGTCTTTTTTTGTAAATTCTATTCGGCAGGGCGTAATGTCCTGCCGTGAATTTTATCATTGGAGAAAACTATGCGACTTGATAAATATCTTAAGGTTTCACGAGTAATAAAAAGAAGAACGGTTGCAAATGAGGTCTGTGATGCAAAGCACGTTACCGTCAACGGTAAGATTGCAAGAGCATCTTATGACGTAAAGGAAGGCGACGTTATCGAAATCACAATGGGTGCTAACACTACAAAGATTCAGGTAACAAAGGTTGTCGAACACGCAACAAAAGACGATGCAGGACTTATGTACAAAGTTCTGTAAGACTGTAATAAAAGATTTTTTCACCTCATACAATGTTATGAGGTGGTTTTTTATGCCTGAAAATACAATGCACGACCTTGTTGTTGAGTCAAGGAAAAAAGTAACCATGACGGGTATTGTTGATGTTGAAAGCTTTGATGAAGAAACAATTGTTGCCGAGAGTGAATGCGGAGAAATATTCATAAAAGGCTCGTCACTTAAAATCAGCCGTCTGTCTGTTGAAAGCGGAGATATGATTGTGGAAGGCAATATTGATGCTGTTTCTTACTCCGAGGGAAAGGCAAAGGGTGGCTTTTTTTCAAAGGTGTTCAGATAATGCAGTATATGCCAACACCCGCGTTTCAGCTTGTTTGCTTCATGTATTCGGCAGGACTCGGCTTCACTCTCGGAATAGTCTATGATTTAATCAGAATCTTCTTTTATCTGCTTACAGGAAGTGCTAAAAAGCTTCGCAGTGTAAGGGATATAATCTATGTGTTCGTCTGCCTTGCAGCAACTTTTCTGTTTTTGCTTGCTGTGTGCGACGGGCAGCTTTTTATGTATGTCTTTCTTGCTGAAGGACTGGGAATGTACGTCTATTTCTATTCGTTGAGCAGTTTCGTTTTTTCTCCTGCGAAAACGGCAATTAATGCGGTGAGAAGACTTTTTATGAAGTTTAAAAAGAAAATATTCATTATTAAAACACAAAACTCTGTTTTTGCTAAAAAAATATTAAAATTCTTGCATAAAATTACAAAAAAAGACTTGCATATTCGACATAACATAGTGTATAATTTTTTCGTCGAATTATGCTCAGCTAGTTTTATTTTAAAGAATCGAGGTGACGAAGGTGGCAAAGGTAAAGAAACAAAGACGTAGTTTTATCGTTGTCTTTTTCGCTATTGTTCTCAGTGCTTGTTTTGCCATTTCGTTGTTTTCTATAGTTAAAGATATTAACGATGTTAAAAAGGAAATTGCTGCAGTTGATGAAGTCAAGGCAGAGCAGGAAGCGGAAAATGAAGCTTTGCGCGACAAAATCAACGCTGGTGATAAAGATGAATACGTAGAGGAAATTGCAAGAGATAAGCTTGGCTATGTTATGCCGGGTGAAAGAGTCTATCAGGACATCTCTGTCAATGACTGACGTGTTCAATTTTTCTTGGAGGGGTACGCATTAATATGCAGTTAGAAGTCGGCGCAATTGTTGAGGGAAAAGTTACAGGTTTTACGGCATTCGGTGCTTTTGTCGAGTTTGAGGACGGCAAAAAGGGTATGGTACATATTTCAGAGGTAGCACTCGAATTCGTAAAGGACATCAAAGATCACCTTACTGTAGGACAAACAGTCAAGGTTAAGGTTATTTCTATTGCAGAGGATGGCAAGATAAGCCTTTCTATCAAAAAAGCAATGGAGCAGCCGAAGCCGGCATTCAAGCCGAAAGCAAATAATGCTCCCAAGCGCAGCAACGCGAATGTATGGCAGGGCAACAAGCCTGTTGAACAGCCGCAGTCTTTTGAAAGCATGATGGCAAAGTTCAAGCAGGAAAGTGACGAGAAAATGTCAGACCTTAAGCGTGATTCAAAACACGGCGGCGGATACAACAGAAGAGGCACAAACAAGCTTTAATCCGCACTTTAAAACTTAATCTTTTAAAGATACGGGAGCAGTTTTCTGCTCCCTTTTTTACAGGTGATATTATGAGAGAAATCAGCGTAAAAATTGTCCGTGATACTGTTGAAAAGCTCTGTAT
>JAZRNR010000028.1:0-4758 GCA_045648305.1 Acutalibacteraceae bacterium | reverse complement strand
CGCCCTTTTTTAGCTTTTAAAAAAGAAGAGCTCTACAAACCCGAATTTATCAGGATGTTAAAGCCCTTCTTGTAGGGTGTGACGCTTGCGACACACCGTTAAATACAGCAGAATATCGGCACGTCGTAAACGTCGTGTCCTACGAACCCAGTTTCAAATAACCGTGTAGGGGACGACGTCCTCGACGTCCCTTTAAAATTTGATATGATTTAGTGGTCGATTCGTGAATCGCCCCTACGAACCCTGTTTTAGTTAACTACGTAGGGACGGGCGTCCTCGACCGTCCGTTAATTCAGCGTAATCTGCGGACCGTCCGGGAGGCCGGTCCCTACGAGCACAGAGTCAGATTGTGCGAAATAAAGAACTCTACAAACCCGAATTAAAAGGCTTGCTTGTAGGTTGGATTTATATTGATTTGACATAGCATACCGTGTGTGATATTCTTAAATCATAGATTTCGGGAGGGATTTTATGAAAAAATTATTTTCGGTTTTTATGACGGTTATTATGGTTTTTTCTGTTTTTGCGTTCTGTGTTCCGCACGTTATTGCAGCAGGAGCAAGAGAGTATTACATTGACTCTGTTGCAGGTGATGATTCAGGCGACGGAACGTTTGACGATCCGTGGAAAACAATCGATCCGTTTGTAAATCACACTATTGATGTCGGAGATAAAATTCTCTTTAAATGCGGTGGTGTTTATGAATTTGCCGCAACTCTTTCAACATCAGGAACAAAAGAAAATCCGATTGTGATTTCAGCTTACGGTGAGGGTGAAAGACCTCTTCTTACAACTAAAGAAAACAAAGAAGTTCTTCAGCTTATTGACTGTAGCTACATAACAATTTCAAATCTTGAAATAACTGCTCCGAATGGCGGAGGCATATGGATTGATACACTTAATAAGACATCTTACGGTATCACAATTGATAATGTTGAATTTCATGACATTCAGAATTATCATCTTCCTGCACGTGACAATACATCTGCAGGCGCGGCTTTGGCAAGAACTTGTATTATGGTTAAGGGTCTTCCGGCACGTTCAAGATATGCTGTAAACGATCTTACTATCACAAACTGTGAAATGTACGATTGCGGTAACGGTATCAACATCTGGGGTTCCTGGAACGATTCGCAGAATCCGTGGTGTGAAACAGAGGAAGAAATTGATCCTGTATACAACACGGGTGTACTCGTCAAGGGTTGCTATTTCCACGATATGGACAGCGAAGCTATAGTTGTCGGTATGTGTGACGGTGCACTTGTTACCGATTGCCGTGCAATTGATTGCTGTCAGGGCAGCGGTGTTGACGAAAACGGAGGTCCGACATACTTTACAGCTGCGATGTGGTTCTGGGGAAGCGAAAACAGTACAATCCAGTATTGTGAAATCGCAGGTCAGAAAAACTTCGGTGACGGTATGGCGATTGATTTTGACTCGCATACAAACAACTGTACCTATCAGTACATCTATTCGCACGATAATATGCGTTTTATGTGCAACAATGCAAACTACAGCGGTCAGCACAATAACACTGTAAGATACTGTCTTTCGGTAAATGACGGTGAAGGCAGAAGCAAAACGAGCTCAGCGTCAGGTGAGTACGGGTTCAAGTTTTATAACAACACGATTATCGGTTGCGGAGAGTTTCAGATAACAAACGTTTATGACGGAGTTTTCGCAAACAACATCATTATTCCGAAGGACGGAGAAAAGATTTACTTTGAGCTTGATGATATAATCGGCTCTGGTACAGTATTTTCGAACAACTGCTACTACAACTGCCCGTCTCCGATATTTGAAAAGCTTTCTTCAATTAATACCGTTCCGGGATTTGTTGGCGGTGACAGTCTGACTGCCTACGAGCTTGTTACAAAATCACCACTTATCGGTAAGGGTATGGCAATTGAAGATGACCTTACAACGGACTTCTTCGGAAATGAAATAACAAGCAACAATATCGGCTGTTACGGCGGTGACGGTGAAAACGGTGAATATGACCGTGAATGGCTTGTGGAAAAGATTTTCAGAGTTTTCCGTCAGTGGTTCAATATTCTTAAAAGAGAAATCAACTATATTATTAACGATATCAGATAAATACCGAAAAGTAAGACGGAGTTGCATTTGCAACTCCGTCAATTTTTGTTTATCAATCTGCAATTTTATTGCCGTTAAGCTTGATTTTTCCAACGAAAGGAAGTTTTACAACACAGAGGAATGTATCATCATCGTTGAAAGTAACAGAAACGGGGATTTCCTTTCCGGGGAAAGCTTCGCATTCACCGACAGCTGTAAGTGTATAGCCGTCTTCTTCAACATCATTTACCGTGATTTTCGGGAGCTGTTCTCCGACAAGCTCGAATTTGAAATCATATTCTCCGTTAACGTCGCTGATTGTAACTCTGCCTGTTCCTCTGAAGAGCATAGTGTTAATCTGAGCTTCCCAAGTGCCAAGTCCTATCATATCTGTATCTCCTTTTCGCTTTTTATTTAGATTATCATATGTGAAAATTTCTGTCAATATAAATGCCTGATTTTGGAATGAACAATTGGTTAGCTTTGCTTGACTTTTCACTTGCTGTGTATTAGAATATACTTATATAATTATAGTTAATTTAGGGTATTAGGACTTTAATCAGGATACAACTTAAAATGCCGTTCAGCGGAGGTATAAAATGAAGCGTATAAATTGGAAGGATATGTTCACAAAACAGGTGTTAATGGTGCTCTACGATATCGTAGCCGTAAACCTGTCATATTTTCTTGCACAGTTATCTTTATCTACAGTGACAGGGAATAGTAACATCGATTTCTGGATGAAGGTATTTGCTGAAAGAGCGTTACCTGTAACTATCGTATTTTTTATGCTTCTTAATGCTTTCAGGGTTTATTCGAGTATGTGGGAGTATGCTGGTATACGGGAGCTTTCAAATATTTGCGCCTCTGTATTTATTGGTGGTCTTTCCAGCGTTGCAATTGATATTGCAATGTCATCATTCGGCTTTTCAATATCTGAAGTACCGAATGGCTGCTTTAATATGTATGTTTACGTTTTCGGAACTATTCTTGCCATAATTTTTATCGGCGGAATGCGTCTTATGTACAGGTTCATAAGGCGTCAGATGCGTATGAGGAGTATGCACAGGCAGAAGAAAGTTGACCGAGTTATGATTGTCGGCGCAGGTGATATGGGCATGATTATCATCAGTGAGCTTGGTGCAAGTAATTATTCAAACGGTAAGCCTATTGTTGCTGTTGATGACAATCCTGCAAAAATCGGAAAAAGACTCCGCGGTGTACCTGTTAAGGGTAATTGTAACGAAATTCCGCAGCTCGCGAAAAAATATAACATTGACACGATTATTGTGTGTATTCCGACAGCCGGCACTGAGCGTCAGACAGAAATTGTTAAATTTGCGGTTTCAACAGGTTGTAAAGTCAAAACAGCACCGAGCATTCTTGAAATGGCAGAAGGCGTAAGTAAGAATAAAATCCGTGATGTAAATATTTCAGACCTTCTTGCCCGTCCTGAAGTTAAATTGGATCCTCATGTCTGCAATTATATTACAGGACAGACTGTACTTGTAACGGGCGGTGGCGGTTCAATCGGAAGTGAGCTCTGTCGCCAGATTTCAAAGTACAAGCCGGAAAGGATTGTTGTTTTCGATATTTATGAAAACAATGCATATATGCTTAAAAATCAGCTTGATTCGCACAATCAGGGTAAACCTGAAGTGCATATAAGAATCGGTTCAATTCGTGATGAAGTAAGACTTCGTGAAGTTTTTGAAGAATTTAAACCGACTGTTGTTTTCCACGCGGCAGCGCATAAACACGTGCCCTTGATGGAGGACAGCCCGAAAGAAGCGGTAAAGAACAATATTTTCGGTACATATAACGTAGCAAAAACAGCAATTGATTTTAAGGTAAAACGTTTTGTAAGCATTTCAACGGACAAGGCTGTTAATCCTGCCAATGTTATGGGTGCAACAAAGCGAGTTACGGAAATGGTTATCCAGTATTTCCAAAGAAAATGCGGTGGAAGTACATTGTTTGCGGCTGTACGCTTCGGCAATGTTCTTGGTTCAAGCGGAAGTGTTATTCCGATTTTTACGGAACAGATTAAGGCGGGCGGTCCAGTAACCGTTACTCACCCCGATATAACAAGATACTTTATGACAATTCCTGAGGCATCTCAGCTTGTTGCACAGGCAGGAGGTCTCGCACACGGAGGAGAAATTTTTGTTCTTGATATGGGTGAACCTGTTAAGATTCTTTCTCTTGCAGAAAATCTTATAAGACTTTCAGGTTATAAGCCGTATTCTGAAATTGCAATCGAGTTTTCAGGTTTACGTCCGGGTGAAAAGCTTTATGAAGAGCTCGCACTTGAGGAAGAATCAAATGAACGCAGAATGACTGCGAACAATAAGATTTTTGTTACAAAGCCGCTTGAAATGGATGACGAATTGTTTGAACAAAAGCTTGAAGAACTCAAGTTTGCAAAAGAAGAAGATATAAGAAGACTTCTCAAGGAAGTTGTTCCGAATTATGTTGAACAGAAGGATTACGATCACGCTCAGTAATTGTTAGGGTGACGGTAGTAATCCGAACCTGCCCGAAAGCAAGTCTTTTCAGCGCTTTTCGGCGTTTCGGATTTGAAAGGCGTCAGCCTGTCGGCATCCTCAACATCCAAAAATCATCTGAAAATCCTTTGCTTTCGGGTCGAAGATTTTTTATCGAGAGGATTTTTGGCAATTC
>JAZRNR010000027.1:0-6549 GCA_045648305.1 Acutalibacteraceae bacterium | reverse complement strand
TGGCCTCCGACTTCCATAACCTCAGGCCAATGTACCATTGGTGCAGTGTAGAAAGTAAGGGTGTGCTTACCAAGGCAGAGTGTGTCGCCCTCATTCACAACAAGACGTCGGTCTGAGTAATCGTTGCCGAAGAAATTAGCCATCATATTAAATGCTTTCATTGTTGCAACAACCTGAGCTGACGGGTATTTATTTAAGAAAGCGTCAATATTTGCTGAGTGGTCAGGCTCCATATGATGAACAATAAGATAATCAGGCTCTTTTCCGTCAAGCACAGTTTCAAGGTTAGCAAACCATTCATCTACGAAGCTTTTATCTGCAGTGTCTGTTACCGCAATTTTTTCATCCATAATAACATATGAATTATATGCGATTCCGTCAGGTACATCAAACTGACCTTCAAAAAGGTCTGTACTGTGGTCGTTGACACCTATGTATTTAATGTCGTCTGTAATGTGCATGTTGCAGTCTCCTTTATTTTGCAGAACTTAATTTGAAATCCTGAACATTATACAATAAAAGTATAAAATAAACAAGATGTAAAAATTTCAATATTTTAAAAGTAATTGACAAAATTTGAGATTTAATATATAATCACTTTTGGAAATTCCGATGAGGGAGTAGTGAGCACACGTTCAGTGTGTAGCAAGTCAACATACTGACCGCAAGGTCTGGCTTGTTTTAAATCGCGAGACTCATGTATATCTGCAAGAGCTATACATGGTGTCTTTATATCTTCAAGTACCGAGTGTAGCGTTTGCTGCACTTTTTTATTTTTGGAGGAACAAAAATGAATCTGAAGTTTTTCTTCAACAGCGTACTTCTTGGCGCAGGTCTTGCGATGGATGCTTTTTCAGTTTCGCTTGCAAACGGACTTAACGAAACAAAGATGAAAAAATCTAAAATGGTCGGTATTGCCTGGCTGTTTGCCTTCTTTCAGGCACTTATGCCTTTGATAGGCTGGGTTTGTGTTCATACAATTATGCAGTATTTCAGCTTTTTTGAAAAGCTTATTCCTTGGATTGCTCTTGCTTTGCTTGGTTTTATCGGAGGTAAGATGATTATTGAAGGGATCAAAGAAAATAACTGTGATGAAAATGAAGAAAACTGCGGATGCACAAAGCTCGGAATCGGTGCATTGCTTGTGCAGGGCATAGCAACTTCGATTGATGCCCTTTCTGTCGGTTTCACAATCGCAGAGTATGATCTTAAAATGGCGATTATCTGTGCATTGATTATTGCTGTTGTAACGTTTATTATCTGCTTTGCAGGTATTGCAATCGGCAAAAAGTTCGGAACAAAGCTTGCAGGAAAAGCAGGAATCTTCGGCGGAGTAATACTTGTCGGAATCGGAATTGAAATTTTCATTTCAGGACTTATAAAATAATTGAAAGGAGCTGAAAAAACATTTTGTTTTTTCAGCTCCTTTTTAGGGGTTAGATTACCATTTCGTATTCGCCCATATTTCCGTCTTTGAAATAGCTGTGAAGGTCATACGGAGTGTAGATTCCCGTATCAGTAACAACACCGCTTACAAGCTCAGGCGGAGTAATATCAAAAGCAGGATAGTAGCCTTTGAGTCCGTCAGCCGCAGTTTTGACTCCCATTGCCTGAAGCACGAAATCAGGATCTCTCATTTCGATTTTAACTGTGTCAATTGTCGGGTGTCCGTGGTCAGGTGCACCTGTAACAAAATACGGAATCCCCGTGTATTTAGCAGCAATTGCTATCTGGTAAGTGCCGACCTTGTTTACAACATGTCCGTCAAGGCAGATTGCATCTGCTGCAGATGTGAACACATCAACATTTTCCTTCTTCATAACGTAAGCAGGCATATTGTCTGTAATAACTGTTGTGTCAAAGCCCATCTCGTTACAAACTGTAGCGGTAAGTCTTGCACCCTGAAAATACGGACGTGTTTCGGGGCAGAAGATACGGATATTTTTTTCACGCTCTTTCGCAACCTTAAGCATCATTCCGACAATAGTTTCTCCGAAGCACTGTGTCATAACCGTACCGTTCTGCGGAAACATATCAACAAGGTGCTCAGCCATAAGATTAACTTTACCGTAGCGGAGATTATTTGCCTTTACCGTATATTCAACAATAGCTTCGCTTACGTCTGTTCCGTTTTTCAGTGCAATTTTAGCTGCTTCAAGACAACCTCCCGTAATCAACGACATTCTTGCAACAGTTGTTGGTCTTGCGTGAGAAATATTGTCGGAAGCAGCAAGAAGATATTCGAGCTGTTTTTCTTCTGTCATATTTCTGCATTCATAAGCAGCAAGTGCCATACCCATAGCTGCTGCCGTGTACGGTCCTGCACTTTGTGTAACCATATCGCGGATTGCCTGCGTTACCTCCTGATGGGTGTTACAGACAACAAATTCAACCTTACGCGGGTAAACACGGCGGTCAAGGATACGTACCTTACCGTCTTCATACCACGCAATATTTTCGTATCGGAGCATAAAAGCAAGTCCGTTATCAGCTCTTTCCATTTTGTTCACCTCAATACAGCTTTTTAACTGCCTTCTCAATATCGTAATAAATCTTTTCTTTGTCAAGGGTGAGATACTCACCGTTTTCGTAAAGTGTTTTACCGTCAACCATCGTCATACAGACATCACTGCTCTGTGCAGAGTATGTTACGAGAGCTTTTTCGTCAATAACGGGACGAAGATGCGGTTTATCAAGTGAGATTGCAATGATATCAGCTTTGTTGCCTACCTTAAGGTCACCGCAGTCGTTTCTGCCCTGAAGGAGTGCACCGTTGAGCGTTGCCATTTTAATAACGGTGTCCGCATTCATAACCGTTGCATCCTGCATATAGCCGTTATGAATAATTGAAGCAAGGTGCATTTCCTCAATCATATCAAGGTTATTGTTACTTGCTGCACCGTCTGTACCGAGAGCAACGTTGATACCCATATCAAGCATTTTCTGCACTCTTGCAAATCCGCTACCAAGCTTCATATTGCTTGACGGATTGTGTACCACATTGACACCCTTGTTGAGGATGATATCCATATCGCTGTCCTCAAGAGTAACACAGTGAGCCGCAAATGCTCTTGAATCAAACGTGCCGATGTCATTAAACCACTGTGTCGGAGTTTTACCGTATTTTTCCTTGCACTCGTTATGTTCTTTCACTGTTTCGGAAAGGTGAATGTGCATAAGTCCGCCGCGTTTATTACACTCTTCGGAATAAGCACGTGCTATTTTTTCGGTGCAGGTGTATTCTGCATGGATAGAAAAGTCAATGAGGATTCTATCGTTTTCTGCTTTGTTCCATTCATCATAAAGTTCAAGCGACTGTGCAATCCTGAAAGAATCCTTTGGCTCTTCGTTCGGGTCGAAGCTCTGTACAGGACGGGTAAGGTTAGCTTTCATACCCGATTCGGCAACAGCCTTTGCCGTTACCTGAGGTTCGAAATACATATCTGAAAAGCTGACGGTACCGCAAGCAAGCATTTCAAGCAAAGCAAGATTGGTTCCTGCATAGATTTCTTCGGCTGTGAGCTTATCCTCAATCGGGAACACTTTGTTGAAGAGCCACTCGTTAAGGGGAAGGTCACTGCCGACGCCGCGAAGAAGCACCATCGGACAATGATTGTGACAGTTGTAAAGTCCTGACATAAGAAGCTTGCCTGTCATATCTTTTACTGTGTCAAATTTGCCTTCAGGCATATCTTTTCCGATGTATGCAATTCTGTCACCGTCAACGGCAAGATATGCGTTTTTTATAACATTATAAATTCCGTTTTCAAAAAGAAGAATATCAGCGTTTCTGAATAAAGTTTTCATATTCCACCCCGAAATATAATTAATGAATATATTTTATCACGATATCGTTGTTAAATCAACAAAAAAAGAAAGGTGCAACCACACCTTTCTTTTTTGTTTTTGTGTATGCTTTTTACCACTCAAAATCGGAAAGCTTAACCTCTGTATAAGCGGTTCCTGTAGCCTTTTTAACTTTAACAATTGATACAGAAAGATTATTAATTACCGCGCTCCAATCAAATGAAGCTGTGTAAGAAACCATATTTCCTGTTGTTGCATCGATAACAACGATGATTCTGACGTTTGAATTATCTGCCGTAATATTTTCAGCTTTAATTTTTTCGGCAGCCAAGCTTCCGTAAATACATTCGCTGTTGATATAGTCAACGTCAGTGGTTACTTTTTTTCCTGTAAGAAGACCGCATCTGGTAATAGCTGAGCTGTCTGTTTTTGATGATCCTGTAGCTGTGCTTGAACCGTTATTAAGGTTGAGGGTGATTATATATTGGTTGTCCTTCAACTCGCATGTTGCACTCTTTACGTCAGTTGAGGTAAGAGTTGATTCTTTGAAACAATTTGAAGTGCCTTTTGCGTTATTGAATTTATTAGTACCCTCACCAAGGAAGTCTTTTACAATATCACTTGCTGCACCTGTATATGTACCTGCATCGATTTTTGAAACAGTTGTAGTTCGTTCTTTTTTATATCCTGCTTTATTGTTTACTACCTTGTTAACTGAAGTGTTATAAAGAGCAACGATTTCTTCTGTTGTTGTCGGAACAGCAGGTTTGTCATTCTCGCCCGGGTTCTCATTGCCACCGGGATTTTCGTTACCGCCCGGATTTTCGTTGCCACCCGGATTTTCGTTACCGCCCGGATTCTCGTTACCACCCGGATTCTCGTTACCACCCGGATTTTCGTTACCACCCGGATTTTCGTTGCCACCCGGATTTTCATTACCGCCCGGATTCTCGTTGCCACCGGGGTTTTCATCTTTATCCGGAAGGGTGTCATAACGTGTAAGCAAATAGTTAGCAGAAGCAACATTATCTGCAGTCAGCTTACGCTCCCAACGCACTTCACCTTTTGAGGTACATCCGACAACAACAACGTGGTCATCATTAACCTCAAGAACAACAACACTCAAGGTATCGTTGTTAATTCGAAGAATATCTCCGACACGGACATCATCAATTGTGATGTTTTCAAGTTTAGTTGCAGGTGCATCTCCGAATGCCGCATCACTCAACATAAATGCAAAACCTGCACAACCGCCGCCACCTGTGTAGATTCCGCCTTTCCAGTAATAGAAAGTGGTGGTCTTCCATGTTGATCCCTCGGGATATTTTTTCTTAAGCGCGATGATTTTGGAATAGTAAAGTTCTGACATACTCTCGTCAGAAACTTCTTCTTTTTCTTTAATGCCGACACTTACCTGAAGAATTGCAAGTGCATCCGACGAATTGATTTGTCCGTCTGCGTTCATATCCGCAACAGCCTTATTGATTTCCTTGTCGATTCCTACTGCATATTTGAGAACAGCAAGTGCATCCGACGAATTGACAAGACCGTCACTGTTGATGTCGCCCTTATACTTGGCGAATGATACTGCAGACAGGCTTAAGACCAAAATTACCGCAAGAGCCAAAGCCACAAATTTTTTCATTTTTATTTCCTCCTGGTTTTTATTTAAAACAAACCCTTAAAATAATATTTTTTATCTCTCGGCTGTGCATCAACCATAGAAATAAGATCAAGATAGAACTTACGTGCTTCTTCGGTTGTTACGCCCATTCCGACAACTGTTCCATGATGACCTTTCAATACAGGCATTACATTCCATTTACCCTTGACGATGTTTTCTGCATCATAATCCTGCCATTCGTCAGTAAACGGATACTTCGCGGAAATAACATTTACCATACCGTCGTTTTCAAGCCATGTCTTATCAATCGGATAATCCGAAACTTTATTCTGCGAATATGATCCGATCATTGTTGCAGGCAGATAAAGGATATCTTTAAATGTCAGAACCGAGCTGTCAGGTAACTGTACACCGAAGCCTTCTTTGGTTGCTGAATAAGCATAAGAAAAATAGTAAACACTGTCAACTGTTTTAATTGTTTTGTTAATTTCTGCCGCACCGTCAGGTGAAAGGTCGTAAGCGGCGTTGTCTGTACCGTTGCCGAATACTGTTTTAATAATCGATGTTGCGTCCTGATCTTCGCTGTCAATTCCGAAGTGTTCAAGGTGGAAATCGTAATACTCACCCAGCTCAATGCTGTTTGCAAACTGACTTCCGTAGAACACAAGACTGAGTGCAGAATCGATAATGCTGTCGCTCTGTGCAACACAGTAATAAAGAGTTGAACCGTTGTGTGGAGAACAGAGTGTTGTTACGCTGTTGATAAGGTTATCCTTACCGCCCTTGAAAAGTTCAGAAACGTCATCAGGACTCGCATTCTTTTCTTCCTCACTTCCGTATGCAAGAAGGGACGTGAGCATTCTTACCGTTGCACCGCCGAAGCTGTGTCCGACAAGATTGAGTTTCATAACCTGACCGCCCTTGGTTTCTGAGCCCCAATCGCCTGCAAGCTTTGTTTCATATGTTCTTCCGTAACGGTCGTGGTTGTGAGCCTTACTGTGTGCTTCACCGTAGTCAACCGTTGTACCTGTCAGCTGAGCGTAAAGCTCACAAGCTCTGTCCCATGTGCTTGAAAAAGGACCGACCGAAGCTTCATAAACTTCGTAACCTTTTTCCTC
>JAZRNR010000026.1:0-18245 GCA_045648305.1 Acutalibacteraceae bacterium | reverse complement strand
CCACAAGCCGGAATACAAACGCAATACCGGCATTGATTACACTTCTGGGGATGAGCGCTACCTTAGTTTCAAACTCACCCTTGGTTTTATCTCCGCAATATTCTGCCCAAATATTCACATCGTAATCTTTAACATGACATGATGAACAAATGAATCCCAGCGGTGGATAAATCATCTGACAAAACTTACCGTATTTAATCGCAGTCTGTGCTGCATCACCTTCAGTAACCCATATTCTTATTCTGAGCTTTTTTATATAAATGCTTTTAAGGAAACCTTTTGAAAACTTTCCGAGATATGATGCAACGTTATTTATAAGTTCTACTATACCGAGTACACCCTGATCTTCATAAAAAATCTTAATCGGGTTGTCTTTTTTAGGGGCATCCGTAACAGAAGTTTCTGTGGGTGCTTTTTCTGCCTGTGGCTTCTCGGCCTTGGGCTTTTTTTCTTTTTTCGGTTTCTTTTCGCTTTCATCTTTAGGAAGTATGTTAAATTTAACAAACAACCATGACACTCTGAGCTTAAAAACATCTCCGTATTCCATATCAAGAACAACCGGAATGCTCAGTACTGCAACGAAAAACAAAACTATGCCGAGAATTATGTACAGGGCTGTCATAAACAACACCTCCTATTCAACATCTTCAACTGCCTGGATTTCTCCTGTGATTGCTGTGTTTTCAATTATCTGACCGTCATCAAGATTAATTTCAAGCTGATTTGGTAACTCATCATTCTTAGGCATATCCTCGTGATCAGGCAATTCAGGGAGCTCTGAAAGATTGTTAACACAGAAACATTTCAAAAACTCCGGTGTTGTACCGTAAATAAGCGGTCTGCCCGGCAATTCAAGTCTTCCACGTTCTTCAACAAGACCTTTAAGGATTAAAGTCTGAATTACACCTGAGCAATCAACGCCTCTCACCTGCTCAATAAAAGCTTTCGTGACAGGCTGATTATATGCAATAACTGCAAGCACTTCAAATGCTGCGTTAGAAAGCGGTGCATTCTTTTTGATTTCAAGAACGGCTCTGACTTCATCAGCATACTTCTGACGTGTACAAAGCTGATAAAGGTCATCCATTCTCACAAGACATATGCCACTCTCGTTTTCGTCAAGAGCTCTGCCAAGTTCTATCAGAACAGATTCAACCATTTCTTTTTCTATTTCAAGTGCTTCAGCAATTCTTTCAAGTTCAAGCGGCTCACCAGCTGCAAAAAGAATTGCTTCAACAGCAGCCTGCAAATCATTCATTTTCATCCGCGTAGTGTTCCTCCACATCAAAGTTAATATCTGAGTCTACCATTTCTACTTCAAGGTCGCCCTCAACATCATTCAGAACGATTTTTTTATCTTTCGTAAGCGAAAGTAAAGCAAGGAAGGTTGCAACCATCTCCGAACGTGATTCAGCTTTTTCGAAGAAGGTTTTAAATCGTTGCTTCTTTCTTTTAAAAAGCTTGTCCATAATAAAACCGACACGTTCTTTAATCGGTACAATCTTATGTGCAACAATGCCCGAAAAAGCCTCAATCGGTGGTGGAAGATTTCTTTTACCCCTTCCGACAGCCGCAAGATAGGCTTTAATAAGTTCAAAAGGCTCATGAAGTCTTGTATATGTCATATCCGGTGCAAATTTTTCAGGCTTACGTGAGTGGTAATCAAAACCGTCCGCAATTTCAGAAAGCTTCTGTGCCATAAGCTTGCAATCTTTATATTCAGACAGTTCACCCTGCAATTCAGTTTTAAGAGCATCCGCTTCTTCCTCATGCACCGGTAATAACGAAACTGTCTTGATATACACAAGTCTCGCAGCCATCTCAAGGAACTCACTTGCAACTTCCATATCCTCTTCCTGCATCTGACGGACATAGTCAAGATACTGTTCAACAAGAAGAAGAATCGGAATATCGTTAATATCAATTTTATGTTTGCTTATCAGATGCAGCAAAAGATCCATAGGACCTTCAAACACATCTAATTTATAGGAAATTGTTTCCATAAACTACTCCTTAGAAAATGAGTTCAAAAAACATGCAGAATAAATTAAGAACAAGATTTGAAAGCTTAACAAGCGGTGTAGTCAAAACACCTGTAAATAACAACAGCATTATTCCAAGAGAAATATATCTTTCGTATTTCATTACCGAAAAATAATACTTCGTCGGTAAAAATACAAATAAAATTCGTGAACCGTCAAGCGGCGGAACCGGAAGTAAATTAAACACCGCAAGATTGATATTTATTGACGTTACAAAGTAAAGAAAATAGTATGCAGACGATACAAAAATGTGATCATTTGCTCCAAAGAACTTCTGAACTACAAACATAAAGAACAAAGAAATAAATGCCATTATCAGGTTTGAAATCGGACCTGCAACAGCAATAAGAGCCATTGCAACCTTTTTGTTTTTCAATTTAGTGTTTCTGACATTGACAGGAACAGGTTCAGCGTAACCGAAACCTACAAGAAAAATCATCAAAGCACCTATCCAATTGATGTGTGCAAGCGGATTGATTGTAAGTCTGCCCTTGAGTCTTGCTGTTTGATCACCAAGCTTATATGCAATAAAAGCGTGTGCAAATTCATGAATCGGTGTTGTACAGAAAACAACAAACGCGCTTGCAGAAAGGCGTATTATTAAATTAACAATGTCAAAATCGCCAAAATTGCGAAGCAAACTTAAAAGCATATCTTTCTCCCTTTACTTATAGGCAGTTACAATACGTTGTAACCCATTAAAATCATAAATTATTTCGTTTTTTTCGGAATACTCAGAAAAAAGTTCCGATATATAGTCACCCTGATCTTCGGCACATTCAACCATAACAGCACCGTTTTTCTTAAGAAACTCGTTAAGCCAATACGAAGAAAGGAATCGGTAAAAATCATAACCATCCTCACCGCCGTCAAGTGCAGTTACAGGCTCACATTTCACTTCATCAGAAAGTGTTTCGATATCAGCTTTTCGGATATACGGAGGATTTGAAACAATAAGATCAGCAGAAACATCCAGTAACAATTCTTTGTCAAAAAGATCACCCTGTACAGCAACAACATTATTAGCTCCATTGAGTGAAATGTTTTTTGTAAGATAGTCAAAAGCTTCGTCATATTTTTCAACAGCATATACGGTAGCGTTCGGAATCAGCTTTGCTATACTTATTGCAATACAACCTGAACCGGAGCACAAATCCACTACAACGGGATTTTCGATATCTGTTAAATATTCTTTTGCCAACTCAACAAGTTTCTCAGTTTCAGGTCTTGGAATAAGAACACCTTTTCCGACACAGAACTCGTTACTCATAAACTCCCATTTTCCAAGAATATACTGTAACGGTTCACCGTTTATTCTTCTGTTAATCAATGTAAAATAATCTTCAGCTGTCTGATCATCAATCAATTCTGAACGTAATACAAAGAACCGTGTCGGGTCAATATCTAAAGCAAATTCAATCAAGCATCTTGCATCAAATTCAGCATCAGGTATCCGGTTGCTTTTGAGCATATCTATGCCTATGCGGTAAGCCTCATTAATCGTCATTGTTTTCAACTTCTGTTTCTTTTTTCAATTCATTAATATTTTCTTTTTCCATACCAAGAGCAACTTTCAAAGACAAAATACCAACTTCAATTATATCATCCGTAGGCTCCTTAGTAGTGATCCTCTGCATCAGAGTACCCGGAGCAGATATGATACGGGTAAGAATATTGTCGTGCTTTCCAGCAAGACGAATCATTTCATAACCTACACTCATAATAAGCGGAAGCAAAAGAATCTTAATTCCCATCCAAATCATTCGCATTTCTTCGTTTCTTAATTGCGGCCAGATTACAACAACAGTTGTTGAAATCGCAATACTTACAATTAATGAAAGGAAAATAAAACTTGTTCCGCATCTTGGATGGAATCTTTTCTGTTTTTTTACATTTTCAACCGTGAGCTCTAATCCTTTTTCGTAACAGAAAATAGATTTATGTTCAGCTCCGTGGTACATAAACAATCGTTTGATGTCTTTCATAAGCGAAGTAAGATACATATAAGTTATGAAAATAATAATTCTCATAACACCTTCAATGGCCGGTTTCCATGTGTTCATTCCCTCGCCGAGAATAAGATCTGCCACAAAAGAAGGTAACCACATAAACAGGAAGAAACCTATGACAAGTGCAATAACCATTGATATTACACCGATAACAGCCATCATCTTCGGACCGAAATGATCTGTAAGCCATTTATCAAGTTTCGACATATCCTCGCCGTCGTCTTCCATAACAGTTGTCTTTTCAGCAGATTCCATCAGACACTTATATCCGAAAATCATCTGTTCAACAAAGTTTACCGGTCCTCTGATAAACGGAATTCGGAAAAATTTGTGTTTATCTCTGAGAAGAGTAACTTTCTTCAGCTGAGTTTCAATTTTACCGTCGGGTAATCTTAATGCCATTGCAGTGCCCTCAGGACCCTGCATCATTATGCCTTCCATCAAGGCCTGACCGCCAACGCTGTGTTTCTTATTATCAGGCATTTTCTTCTTCCTCCATTGTACGCTTTTCGTTCTCTTTTGCAATTGCTTCATCAATATCCCATGCATCCTCAATTTCAACATGGTCAATATCAAAACAAATCGTAATCGTTGTACCTTTATCAAGAATACTGTCAATATCAAATGTTCCGTTATGCATACGGATAATTTCATCAACAACTGCAAGTCCTATTCCCGAACCGTGAACAGTCATGTTTGTTTTATAAAACTTCTCTTTAACGTGCGGTAAATCTTCTTCAGAAATTCCGCAACCTGTATCAGAAACGGTAATTTTAATCCTGTCATCTGTTATATCGGCAACCGTAAGTATCTTTCCGCCTTGTTTAGTATACTTCAAAGCATTATCAAGCACATTTACAAAAACTTGCTTGATTCTGTCCGGATCACCGTCCATCGGTGCAGGAAGATTGGGAGCGGTATAAACAAGTTCTTTACCCTCTCGCATTGCTCGGTCCTTAAACGCAAATACTGTTTCATCAAGTTCAGCAAGAACATCCATTTTTTCAATTTTCAAGGACATCCTTCCGCTTTGCATTCTTGAAAAATCAAGAAGTTCTTCGACAATACCGTTGAGTCTGGTTGATTCGTTAATAATAACGCCCATACCGCGCTCGGTAAGAGACGGATCAGTATCGGCTATCTGCAACAAGGTTTCGCCCCAGCCTTTAATTGCCGTAAGCGGTGTACGTAACTCATGCGATACAGTTGAAATAAAATCGTTCTTGATTTTGTCAGACTCCTTTATTTTTTCCGCCATATTGTTAATGGTGTCACACAGCTCACCGACTTCATCTTTATAAAGATAATGGTCAATCCGTGCATCGTAATTTCCGTCAGCAATCATTCGAGCGGTATCATTGATATCACGAATTGATTTAACAATTGAATTGATGAAAATTACACCTGAAATTAACAATACAAGAACAAGCAAAAGGAAAACAAGGAAAATCAAAGCATACCAGGTATTGATCTGTGCATCTATTTCCTCCAAAGAAACAAGATAGCGCACCGCACCTATAATTTCGCTTTTTGAATTTAAAACAGGTTTAGTTAGCGTTGACACTTTTTCACCTGAATCAAGTTCACCGGTCCACCTGGCAACGTTATCAAGATTAGTTACCGCAGCTTCATATTCAGGGACAGAAGTAGAGCTATTAATCGGAAACCCACTTGAAGAAATAATTACATTGCCGTATTTATCAATAACCCAAACTTCAACAGTTGCTTTGTCCTTAAAATCATAAACAAAACTACGAGCACCTTTTTCAAAGGTTGCGTCATCACTAGAAAAGCTTTCAAAGTATGTGTCAACCGCGCTACTTGAATAATTTAGCATTCTTCGCTCAACAGAATCGTAGTAATAAGAATGCACGATATACGCACCGACAACACAGATAACAAGTAAAAAAGCAATAACAATAATGGTTGTCTGAATAAACCAACGTTTAGTAAGGCCGTTAAACCCGTTAATTGTTTTCGCAATCTTCTTTTCTGCTGACAATGCGTACACCTCCTCTTACAACAATAATTCAATCAAACCCACTTGTAACCCAAACCCCATATGGTAAGTAAATGCTTCGGATTTGAGGGGTCTTCTTCTATCTTCTTTCTTACTCTACGTATATTTACGTCAACAATCTTCTCTTCTCCATAATAATCAGCACCCCAGACATAATTCAGAATATCGGTTCTGCTTAATGCTGTTCCCTGATTTTTGAAGAAATACTCAAGGATTTGAAACTCCACCTGAGTAATATCAATATATACATCATTTTTAGTTAACGAACGGCTCTTACAGTCAAGTCTGAACGGACCAGAAACAATTACATTAGCATCGTTATCAGCAGCAGATCTTACTGCTGAAACTCGGCGTGCCAATGCGTCAACTCGTGCAGTAAACTCAGAAGGAGAAAACGGCTTCGTTATGTAGTCATCTGCACCAAGCAACAATCCGGTAACCTTATCCATTTCCTGTGTTTTTGCCGTAAGCATTACAATTCCAATGTTATTATTCATGCTTCTGAGCTTTTTGCAAAGTTCCAGACCGTCCATTCTGGGCATCATAATATCTAAAACTGCGATTTTAACTGAATCGCCTTCTTGGAGATATTTTTCATAAGCGTCCTGACCATCAAAAGCTTCTATTACTTCGTATCCAGAACGATTCAGGTTTATGACAATAAATTCGCGGATTGGAGCTTCGTCTTCAGCAACTAAAATTTTTACTTTATTCATCGTAATCCCCCAAAATCAGTTAAAATAAAACTTTTTATAAGCCAGTCATCGCTTATTCCAAATTTTCTACCTTCATCTGTAATTCTGTAAACATAAGTTCTTTCAGATGTTGTTTTCAGGATTTCATATCCGGTAAACTTTTTGGCATCTTGTTCAACTTCATTATCGTACGTATATACACTAAAGAGCAAATCACTGATTTCTCCTTTTGTCGCATTCCAACGGTAGTAATCCCATTGACCGTCAGTACCGCAGACGGTAATCCTGCCTACCCAAGAACTTTTGACATTCAGCATATATCCCAACTGTTTATTTACAATCGAATACTGAACAGGAACAAGCTTTCCGTCTCTGTATTTAACCCATTTAGTAAAATACATTTTTGTAGCCGGATTGTTATCTGACGTTACCGTTGACGACGAATTCAGTGTGTCTGATGTCGTTACATTAGAACCCGGCATTTCAACACTTGTCGGAATTTCAAGAAATTTGTCAGAATCAACATCAAAAACAGAAAGATTTATATTTCTCCACGTGAGAATTGTTGATTGTGAAGCAATATCAAACAGAGGTGAAACAAGCGAATTTTTCTTAGCATCCCAAAAAACAACTTCCGTTATCGATTCATTGAGGCCCTTTGCTGACTCAACATAAATATAGTTTGTGTTATCCACCGTTTCCGTTATTACTGATGAATAGGCTGAAATATTGCCATCCATGGCAGTTTCACCATACAACGAAAGTGTTTTGTTACTCTGATCGAGATTATACACTCTTGCCATAGCTGTGAGTTTGTCCTGAACTGATGTATCCACCGTCAAAGTCAGAACGTCACGGCAGCCATCACCATTTACGTCAACAACATCAAAATGGGTATAAGGATACGATGCTATCTGGTTGAATGTATCCTGCTTTACAGAATATTCTGAAAAAGCTCTGTTAGACTTGCTTGAGAACAAATACCAACCAATAAGAACTTCAGATTTATCATCATTATCAAGATCCGAAACAATTACCTTATCAACAGTATTACCGAGACCGTCCTGAGTTGCAACAAATTTCCATTTACCTTCAAAGTATCTGAAAAAAGAAACTTTAGCTATTTCAGGTGTATCAGTAAGAACATAAAACACAAAAGCTTCTTCCAAACCGTCATTATCAATATCAACAATAACAAACGAGGACTGATGGTCACCGTTTTCAGGAGTAAGTAAAGAAAATTTTTCCTTAACTGCATTTTCAAAAGCATCCTGAAGTCCCTGATATTTTCCGATAAGTTTCGGAGGTCGCATTAAATTGTCAAAGCTTGTCAATCGGAGCGAACAACCTGAAAAAGTTGTGATTATTGTAAACACCATAATGATAGCAATTACCACTTTAAGCTTTTTCAATCTAACACCCCCAAACATACAATTATCCATAATATTTTTCATATTATTATAACACAAACCAAAATAAATTTACAACATAAATTATTAAAATATTTGTTAAAAAATTAATAATTATTTTATAAAAACAAAGTAAGAGAAGAAAATCTTCTCTTACTTGAAAATTATTTAATTTTAACAGTTGCGTAATATGTACCGGATACCCAACTGTTTTCTGAAGACATAACAGTAAACCTTATTGGTAATCGCTGTTCTGTATCGTTAACTTCAATACCTGCAAGATTAATCGCTCCGTGAATATCCTCAGGTTTAATATCCTGAATTTCATCAGAATTTGCACAAACATTAACAATTCCAGAACCTTCGAATTGAATATCATATGCTGAATCAGCATCCGCACCTTCAACAACTATGTTATCTTTCAAAGCATTTACTTTTGCGGTAGTGATACCTTCAGGTAACTGCAAAGTAACGTCGATTTTTTTTGTATTATCAAGAACTTTTACATTTTTTATATCCGAAGAATTAAATGAAAAAACATGTTTTACCGGAGTTATTGTGGAAAAATCAATTTCTCCGACGACAAGTTCAGAAAGTTCCTCTGTTCCTTCCTGAAGAATTGCAGCATAAACCGTTTCAGGTCTTGAATCAAACTTAAGAGGTGTTTCCAGATAAGCCTTTGGTGCATGGGTGAACGAAACACTCACCGGTAAAGTCTGCAGCTTATAAATCGGAATAGTAGCTGTTAATTTAACGTTTTCAAGCTTTTCTCCGTTTACACTAAGATACTTAACTTCATCAACAGTACCGGTTTCAAAAACAATTGTTCCTTCAACAGCCTTACTCATCGTTAAAGACTCTTCAAGATTGATTTCAAGAAAAGCTTCCTGAATTTTATCGATTTCTGTTTTGGGTCCGGTAACACTGATGGTTTTCTCAGCACTCACCTCTTCTTCATAGAACACAAATCCTTCAGCAGCCACATTACCTGAATCAGAAGTGATTTTCGGGGTTAAACTGATTTCCTTTGTGACCTCTCTGTCAAAAAACACATTTACATAATCCGAAGACAAATCAACTATTTCATACTCAACATTTGCTTTGACAGGAGTCGCTTTAATCGCAAGTGCCTTCTCACCCGCAGAATCGATATAAGCAGTTTCTGCTTCAACTATAAAATCCTCAGCTGTTATTTTTTTCCCACCAACATCGTATCTTTTGCCTTCAACAGTAATATTTACAGTAAGGTTCTCAGCACCAAAAGGCTTAAGACCAAGCCTTTCAGGAGGTGTATCAGTCATATCAATAACTATCGGAACATCTTCAATTACGCTCTGAACAATAGGTGTATATTCAATCGCAACAACAACCCAGAAAATAAAAGCTATAACTATTGAGAAAACTACAAGAAACTTTGTGTTTGAAAAAAGCCCTCGCAAATTTAATAAACGTTTATTCATTTTTTGTTTTCCCCTTTTACTTTCTTGATTATCTTGTCAATTTTCGAACTGATAATTCCTTTAGCTACATTATCATGTTGTGGTAAAACATAACTGAAAAGTTTTTCCATAAGCACACCATCAGAAACACCTCTATGCAAAGTTCCTGCATGAGCGACAGAAATTTTTCCTGTTTCCTCAGAAACAACAACGGCAATCGCGTCACTTTTTTCTGTAATTCCCAAGGCTGCTCTGTGTCTTGTACCGAGATGAGTTGCAAGCATATCCTTATCTGTAAGCGGTAAAATACATCCTGCAGCATATGCTCTTCCATCTCTAATCACAAGTCCGCCGTCATGTAATGGTGAATTGGGGAAGAAAATACTTTCAATATGGTCACGGTTAACCTTAGCATCAATAACAGTACCTGTTTTTATAACGTCACCGACCATAGTTTCTCTCTCAAACACAATGAGTGCACCAATCTTTTTATCGCTCATTTCAGTACAAGCTTTACAAACTTCGAGCACCGCAGCCTTCTTTCGTTCATACATCGAGTCGCCCTGCTGAGCACCAAAAAAATTAAAGAATGCAAAGTTTCTTCTGCCCATTGTTTCAAGCGCGTGCCTGATCTCCGGAGAAAACAAAATAATAAGCACTATAATGAAATCAGAAAGAATTGTCTTAAACAAGAATGAGCTTGCATGCATATCCAACAAATTGATCACAAAATATAATGCACCGACAACCAATAAACCTTTAACAATCTGAATTCCTCTTGTTTCCTTAAGCATTTTAATGGCACTGAAAATTACAAATGCTACAAGTGCAATATCCACAAGATCGGTAAACGTGAAAACTGAGAATACTGACAAAAGTCTGTCCCAGAACAATTTTATATTTTCAAATGTTTCAGCCATAAACATTCACCCAATCGTTATTATTCTTTCATTTTGTTGCTTTTAAAAGAATTAATTAATCAAACACACACAGTGTGCCGCAATACCTTCACAACTTCCTGTAAAACCTAAATTTTCCTCAGTAGTAGCTTTGACATTGACACACGAAACGTCTATATCAAGAGCTTTAGCAATATTCTCACGCATAGTATCAATATACGGTCGCATTTTCGGCTTCTGAGCAATTATTGTAGCATCAATATTTATCGGTTTAAAACCTGATTCATTTAATCTCAGAACAACCTGTCTTAATAAAACTAAGCTATCTGCATCTTTAAAAGCAGGATCTGTGTCAGGAAACATCGCACCGATATCGCCCATAGCTGCAGCTCCAAGCAACGAATCGCTGATTGCATGAAGCAGTACATCAGCATCCGAGTGTCCAAGCAAACCAAATTCATGCGGAATTTCTACCCCTCCGATTATTAACTTGCGTCCCTCACAAAGTCTGTGTACATCATATCCGTGTCCTATTCTCATAACTCAACCACCCTGCTCTCTTCAACAGCAAATTTATACTCATCATATGTCATAAGTGTGTTAATAATTTCGACAAGTCCCTTTGTGCTTAACCTTTGCGGTAAATCAAGATATTTCAGAAGCTTCAGCCTGTTAATTTTGCTTTCCGATGTTCCACTAAGACCGTCATTATACAAATCAAGATTTGTCACATATTTTCTGTCAATATTTTCGGTGCATGAACAACCAATGCCTACATTTTCCAATGCCTTTACAATAATTTCAGCAGAAACACCTTCAACACCAAGCTTACCTTCTTTTGAAGACGTTTCCTTACGTCTTTCTTTACCGAAAATATCTGGAATATATGCATTGGTTATATATTCATTCGGAACAATAGAAGTAATAAAATTTCTTATTACAAAGCCCGCTGAATCACTGTCGGTAAGAATAAGCAAACCTTTTTTCTCTGCCAGTTTTCGGAGAAGTTTTTGCTTTTCTTTGTTCTTGAAAATACCGAAACCTTCCGTTTCGATTATAACGCCATCAATGATTGAAGAAAGCTTGATTCTGTCGTACTTACCTTCAACTACAATAATTTTATCAACTTTTATCATATCTTTTCACCGTTAGACACCAACAACAACCTTGTAATTGTCTGCTCAAGTATAAGTCTTGAATTGACAGAAGTTGATTTTAACATATTATCAGCTTCAAAAAGCACCTCAAGAAAACTTCTCAACTGTTTTACAGAATACTTCGAAGCACTTTTTGCAGCATTTGTAAGCCTGAATTCCTTGTTTTTATAATTAAAATCCTTAGCAGCATCTTCCGCGCGTAATCCACCTGAAAGATAAACCTTCGCTCTGTACATATCCATATACGGCGTGATAATCGCACCAAGTATACTTATCGGTTCTTCTTTCATTGAAATCAAAGTGTCAAGAATAGACATAGCTGTGTCGCAATTGTTTGCAACAAGAGCTTTTGCAAGATCAAACGCACGTGCCTGCATACTTTTTACGATAACCGCATCAATATCTTCTTTGGTAATAACACCGCTTTTTTTATATGCGCAGATTTTCTCAAGTTCGTTAAGAACTACTGTCATATCATCTCCGACCGAGGAAATTAAATAATTAGCCTCTGAAAAGCCGAACGTACATCCTCTGTCCTTAGCACCTTTCTCAATGAGCTTTGTAAGTTTCTGTAAAGTGAAATGAGAAAATTCAATAACACTTCCGTTTTTGGTAAAAGCGTCCGTAAGCTTTCTGCACTTAGGGCTTTTCAGATTAACATTAAGAGTAGGTAACGAAATAATTATAACAGTTGTTTCCGGAATATCACTGATGATATTTTCAAGTTTCTGACTGTCTTCGCCATTAAGACTGTCAACAGGCAGATCTTTAATCAAAATGCACGCATACTCGCTCATCATCGGAAGAGCCTCAGCCGCAACAGCAACCTCATCAAGATCAATGTTTTTACCGTCATAGATATGTAAATTAAAATCCGAAAAAGCAGGATCAACAATCTTTTTTTCAAGAAGATTAGTATAATGTTTAACAAGATACTTTTCTCCACCATAAATCAAATATAAATTGGCGAACTGAGATGCTTTAATCTGCATTTTTAGTTCGTCTTCTTTTAAAACAGGCATTCTCAGTCCTCCGATACAACAATTTTATGTGAATCATCACGTATGTTAACTAAAACAGATTTATAATTAGCCATCGGCAATACATTACCTCCGCAAGATGTAACATATTCTACAACCGACTGCGCAATCTTACCTTCACCGCATACAATTACTTTTTCATACGCTTCCGGTGAAATACAATAAGGAATAAAACCTCTGCAGACTAAAATATCCGCATCAAGATACTCCTCAGGTATTTCAGCTTTTTTGTACGAATCAAATAATAAAAGAACAGACAAATCTTTAAAATTACAAGTCGCGAGCGAATAGGTTTCACAAGTGACATATCTAATATTATCACCGTCAAAAACTTCTATTGATGCACGAGGTTCAACAAACAACTTATCCGAATCAACAAATTTTTCAATTGATTGATTTGAATAAGGTGTAACTATACGTTTAAAATCACAAGATGATATAATCTGAAAATTCGACGGATCGTTAAGAGCATTTTTATCCGCTAACAGCAACAAATCTGTTTGATTCTGGTTGTAGTATTCCAGATTTTCAATAATACTGTATCGTTTTGCATAACTGTCCGCCTCACCGGTAAGAACAATTTTCTCTCCACCGGAATATGCAACAACAGATATTCCCTCACCAACATTCAGAATCCGAACCTGTGTCAGACCATCAAAATAAAAATATGATGCAAGCGAGAAAACAAGGACATTTGCAGACATTGCAATACAGATGCATCTGAAAATGTTTTTACCTGAGAAATTAGCCACAGCAAAAATCGGTATCGCGATAGCAACTAAAGCACCGATTTTCCAGAACATATTCTCTGTACTGATGAGTGTAATCGGAAAATCACATAAAAAGTCAACCGTTTTCAATAATATCCCCGAGAGCAAACTTGCCACTGAAAACAGAACATCAGAAACCAACGGAATACCGTTCAGTAAAGATCCCAAACCTCCGACAACCATACATGCCGTTGCAACATAACTAAGCAACAGGTTAGACAGAACCGCAAGAACGGAAACCTGACCTATCATAAGTATTGTAAACGGTAAAACCGCAATACTTGCAGAAACACTGACTGCAATCGGTGCAAGTATACTTTTAAGAGTGCTACCAAACCAGCTTTCAGCAAACTTAGAAAATATATACTTTTCACACAATGGTACAAGTGTTACTATTCCGAATGTAGCTGAAAAAGAAAGTAAAAATCCGGTATCGACAGCTATATACGGGTTCAGTGTACACAGCACAAAGGCTACAAAACCGAGCGAATTAACAGAATCAGCTTTTCGGTAGAAAACATTTCCGATAAGGAGCAGGATCATCATAATTCCTGATCTGCAGACAGACGGTGTAAGACCCGTAAGAATCATAAAGAAAACCGTAAACAGAATCGAAACAATTGAATTAAATCTTCTCTTTACCCCAAAACTTTTAAGTAAATCAAACAAGCCAAGCACCCAGATAGAAAGATGTAAACCCGAAACCGCAAAAATCGGTGCTACTCCGGCCTCTCTGAAGCTTTCATTACGTTTATCAGCAAGCCCGGATTTATCTCCCAACAGCATCGCTGTCACAGTGGCACCCTTTTCGCCCGGAATATTATCAGATATGTTACCGACGATAAGATTTTTAAATTTCAGAATGTTCTTTGTAATCCTGTGAGAATCATCTTTCTTCACCTGAATTACAGTATCCTCAGAATTATAAGAGTAAGCACCAAGGAATACTCCTTTTGAATGGTAATAAAGTTTGACATCCCGACTATCAGAAGATATTTCGTAAATGCTTACATTCAACGAGATATCATCAAAAACTTCAACATCAAGTTCATTAGGCAAAGACAATCTGATTTTTGAATTTACTGATTTTCCGTCAATTTCCTTAAGTTCTAAAATGTAATAATATCGGTAATTGGAATACGTGGGACTATCAGTCACCTCACCGCTTATGTTCACAGTTTTTCCTATGAACTGTTCTGCATATTTAACATCAGTTGAAGCAGCATAATACACAAGCCCGGAAAACAACACAGAACCTGCAATATACAACGGAACAAGACGTTCACGGATATTTCTGAACAGAAGTGCAACGATTGACACAAAAGCTCCTGTACATAAAAATATCGGTGCGAACTTTTCGCTGACAAAAATTATCAGAAACAACGTCAGCAGGACTGTAATTCCTATAGCTGCAAAAGGTCTGTACTTAAGATTCATCTTTCAAAAAGCGGTAGTTTTTCAAGGAAGACAATATCATCCCTGTCTGCAGCATCACCTTCAGCAAGTACTGCAGCCTTGGCAACAACATTGACGTCAAACTTTTCAACGAGCTTTTCAACAGCAGCAAGTGATTCACCTGTTGAAATAACATCATCAACTATAATAACGCGCTTATTACGGATTTTTTCACCCTCAGCACCATCAAGTATCAGAACCTGCTCTGAGTCGGTTGTGATTGACCTCACACTGACCGACACAGGATTCTGCATATAGAGTTTTGCTTTTTTTCGCACAACAAAGTACGGCTTACCGCTCTGTCGTGACATTTCATAAGCAAGAGGAATACTCTTCGCTTCAGGTGTGATTATATAATCAAACTCAGGGCATTTTTTTAACAATTCAGCAGAAGCAACAACAGTAAGCTCAACATCTCCGAAAATAATAAATGCACCGATTGATAAATTTTCATTAATGGGACAAAGCGGAAGTTCTCTTTCAAGACCTGCAATGGTCATTTTATAAACTTCTGACATTTCGTTACCTCCCAATCAGCCCGCAGGCCAGGTAAATTCTCTGCCACCCATAAGGTGGAAATGAAGGTGTTTAACAGTCTGCCCTGCACTATCACCACAGTTGTTTACAATTCTGTAACCGTCAGTTAAGCCTTCATCACCAGCAATTTTTGCTGCCACTTCAAAAATGTGAGCAACAACCGCACTGTTTTCAGGAGTAATTTCAGCAGCAGATTTAATATGCTGCTTCGGAATTATAAGAATATGAACCGGAGCCTGAGGCTCAATATCACGGAACGCGAAAACAGTTTCATCTTCATAAACCTTTGCTGACGGAATATCACCGTTTATAATTTTACAAAACAAACAATCCATAGCTATTCTCCTTATTTAATAAGTGAAGATACGATTTCTGTAACAGCAGAAATTGCATCGTTTACTTTGTCAACGTCCTTTGCGCCTGCCATTGCAAAATCAGGCTTACCGCCACCGTTGCCGCCTGCTTTCTGAGCAACTGCACGAACTACATCGCCAGCTTTAACTCCTTTTGCAACAGCTTCTTTACCGCAAGATGCAGCAAAATTAAGAGAACCTTTCTCTTTGTTCACAGCAGCAAGCACACAAACAATATCGTCACCCATTGCTTTTGCTTTGTCTGAAAGCTGACGAAGTTCATCAGGTGTTACCTCGCCCGCAACTGCAGAAATAACACGAAGACCACCGATTTCTTCAACATTGTCAAACAAACTACCTGAACGAAGATTGGTAAGTTCTGATGTAAGAGAACTGATTTCTCTGTCTTTATCTTTGAGTTCTGCAGCAACAGCAACAGCCTTCTTTTCAAGGTCAGCAGGGTTTGCAACCTTCAACGCCTTTGCCGCACCGATAATTGCATTGTTGAGAGAATCAATGTAGTTGAGCACACCTTCGCCCGTTACACCTTCAATTCTTCTTACACCTGCGGCAACAGAAGACTCAGAAACAATCTTAAACAAACCAAGGTTACCTGTATTTGAAACGTGTGTACCGCCACAGAGTTCAGTTGAATAATCTCCTGCTTTAACAACACGTACAACATCGCCGTATTTCTCACCGAAGAGTGCCATAGCACCTGATTTTTTAGCTTCTTCAATCGGCATTTCCGTCATTGTAACAGGTGCTGCAGAAAGAATGATTTCATTAACCTTTTTCTCAACAGCTGTAATCTCTTCTGCCGTCATAGCAGAGAAATGTGAAAAGTCAAATCTGACAGCATTCTCGTTTACAAGCTGACCTGCCTGTTCAACGTGAGAACCGAGAGTTTCTCTGAGTGCAGCCTGAAGGATATGAGCAGCAGTATGATTTCTTGCGATAGCTCCTCTTCTCTTAGCATCAACAACAGTTTTAACACCGTCACCGAGCTTGAGATCAACACCTTCAACTACCTTACCGTAGTGAAGGAACACACCGTCATTTGTTTTTGAAGTGTTCTCAACCTCAAACTTAAATGACTCGCCAAGGAGATAACCTGTATCGCCTACCTGACCGCCGCTTTCAGCATAGAATGCTGTTTCGTTTGTAACAACTGCTGCGTAAACGTCATTTTCGAGCGATTCAACGCGTTCGCCGTCAAGAATGATCGCTATAACCTTTCCTTCCGCTTCAGTTGCTTCATATCCACCGAATACAGTTGCATCAATACCCTTTGAAACAACACCGGTGTCGTTCCATCCCTCAGCGCCTGCGCCCTTATGAGCATCACGTGAACGTTTTCTCTGTTCAAGAAGAAGCTCCTTGAACTTCTCTTCGTCAACTGTCATTCCCTTTTCTTCGAGAATTTCTCTTGTAAGATCAATCGGGAAACCAAAAGTATCCTGAAGTTTAAATGCATCTGCAGCATCAAGCTCTTTACCTTCAGAATTTTCAATCATTTCGTTGAGAACTTCAAGTCCGGAGTCAATTGTTCTGTTAAAGCTTTCTTCTTCTGTTTTAAGAACATTTATAATAAAATCTTTCTTTTCAACAAGATTCGGATATGCATTTTTATTTTCTTCAATTACAGTTTCACATACCTCTGCAAGGAAAGGACGGTTAATTCCGAGCAATCTTCCGTGTCTTGCAGCTCTTCTGAGAAGTCGGCGAAGAACATATCCACGTCCGCTGTTTGAAGGCATAACACCGTCACCGATCATAAATGTTGTTGAACGGATATGGTCAGTAATAACACGAAGTGAAACGTCAGCCTTATCATCAGCGTGATATTCAACACCTGCAATCTTGATGATATGCTTCATAATATTCTGAACTGTATCAACTTCAAAGAGATTGTCTACGTCCTGAGCAATGCAAGCAAGTCTCTCAAGACCCATACCTGTATCAATATTAGGTCTTGCAAGCGGAGTATAGTTATTGTTACCGTCATTTTCAAACTGTGTGAAAACAAGGTTCCAGAACTCAATGTAACGGTCACACTCGCAACCTACCTTACAGTCAGGTGAGCCGCAACCGTATTTTTCGCCCCTGTCGTAATAAATTTCAGAGCAAGGACCGCAAGGACCTGCACCGTGCTCCCAGAAATTATCACCCTTGCCGAATCTTACCATATGCGACTCATCAACACCGATTTCCTTTGTCCAGATATCGTATGCTTCATCATCTTCAAGATAAACACTGATATAAAGTCTTTCGGGATCCATTTCCATAACCTTTGTAAAGAATTCCCAAGCCCATGCAGTTGCTTCTCTCTTGAAATAATCGCCAAAGGAGAAGTTACCGAGCATTTCAAAATAGGTACCGTGACGTGCGGTTTTACCTACGTTTTCAATATCAGGAGT
>JAZRNR010000025.1:0-4908 GCA_045648305.1 Acutalibacteraceae bacterium | reverse complement strand
TACAGTTTTGGTTTGTGTGACAGAGTTTAATGAATTGTTTTAAAAACAACTCTGTCCCGGAACGGTTGCTTTTTTGAAAGAAAAAGAACCGGTCCATGCTAACGGTTATTCAGTTATTTAACGGAATAACCAGTTAGCATGGACGAAGAAGTGTTTTTCACTTCGGTGTAGTGGGTTTGGATCGACCCTTACGGATGAATTTTAAAACAAAATTCGTCGCTTCATTCGAAGCCCTTGAACAGTTTAACAACCACGGTTTCAGTGGTGGGCGGTGGAAAGTCCGTTGCTTACGCAAAAACTTTCAAAAATCTTGTAAAGAAGAAAAAGACAGATTAATAACAGTTTTAATTTTCATCTAACATATTAATTATGAGCGATTTAAAATCGTTAGAAAATTCCTGCGAAAGGAGGTGTGCGAATGTCAAAGAACCCAACAAACAGAAAGGTTGGGGAGGTGTTGAATATTGAAATTAAGAAAGGAACGGAAGCAATTCCGAAAACATTATACACAGAATTAGCAAGATGCTTTTTCTCTGAAATAACAGAATTTTATAATAATAAAAGAAAGGATTGATAGAATGAACAACTCAATCGAAATAAATCATTCAAAAAGTAAAGCTTATGGCCTTTACAAAAGCGTTTTTGCGCGCTATATTAAAAAAACCAAGGAGGAATGAAAATGAATGCAGTAATTTATGCCCGATATTCAAGCAGTAATCAGACAGAAGCATCTATCGAAGGACAGATGCGAGAATGTAATGAATATGCCAAGGAGAACGATATAAATATTGTTGGCACATACATAGACAGAGCCCGTTCTGCAACAACAGATAATCGACCCGATTTCAAAAGGATGATTAAGGACAGTTCAAACAAGAAATTCGATGCTGTTATCGTATGGAAACTTGACCGTTTCGCCCGAAATCGTTATGATAGTGCGAAATACAAAGCCGCACTTAAAAAGAATGGAGTTAAGGTGATTTCTATAACTGAGCATATCTCTGATGACCCAAATGGAATAATTTTAGAATCAATGCTTGAAGGTATGGCAGAGTATTACTCTAAAGAGCTTTCAGTAAAAGTCATCCGCGGAAGAACAGAAAATGCTTTAAAATGCAAGTCTATCGGTGGCAATATTCCAATCGGATATGTGATTGATAAAAATCAGTTTTATCAGATTAATCCGTTAACAGCTCCTGCTGTTCTTGAAGCCTTTCAAAGCTATTCTGAAGGAAAGACAATGAAAGAAATAGCAGAAGAACTGAACGGCAAAGGTATCAGAACAACCAAGGGTAAAAAAGTCAGTGATAATGTTGTTTCCCGAATGTTACATAACCGAAAGTATATCGGTGAATACAGATACAAGGATATTGTTCATACGAACGGAATACCTGCAATTGTACCGCAGGAATTGTTCGACAAGGTTCAACGCAGAATTGAAGAAACGAAAAAAGCACCTGCAACACATAAGGCAGATGAAGATTATCTTCTGACAACAAAACTGTTCTGCGGTAAGTGTAACAGACTTATGGTAGGGGAGAGCGGTACAAGTCATACGGATAAAAAGTATTACTATTACAAATGTGTCGGAGTGAAGAAGAAGCACGATTGCGACAAGAAAACTGTTCAGAAGGATTGGATTGAAGAAATTGTTTTAAAACAGATTGAAACGATTCTTCATAATGATGAACTGCTTGATAAAGTCGCAGATGAGATATTGAAGCTGCAGAAAAAAGAAAATACAACACTTCCGATGCTGAAAAAACAATATGCCGAGATTCAACGAGGAATTGACAATATGCTTGATGCAATTCAGCAGGGAATACTTACATCATCGACAAAGGACAGGCTCGAAGAATTAGAAAAGCAGAAGGCTGAATTATCTGCACAGATAATAAAGGAAGAAATCGCACAGCCGATGCTTACAAAAGAAATGATACTTGATTGGTTCGGAGAGCTGAAAAAGTACGGAGTGAAAAGAAAAGACCACAAACGAAGACTGATAGATTTGTTTCTGAATTCAGTTCATTTGTTTGAGGACAGATTAGTAATTAACTTCAACTACAAGGACGGCACTGAAGCCGTCCGGATGGTTGAAGTTGAAAATTCAATATTTAGTTCGGATTCAGCAACCGTTGCTGCGCCAAAATTAAAGGATACTCGTTTGAGTATCCTTTAATTTTTTTCTGTCACCTCGACAGTTCTCTCACCTCTGACACCACATTCGTTAACATCGCGGCTGTTAACTGGTTCGCAGGCTTGCGCTGCCGGTGGCAGATACAGCAAGCCGAGAACAGGAAGAAACACAGAGCAATGGACGCCGATCCAAGGCGTTCATGCGACAATGTTTCTGACCGTAATTGTCACAGGTTCGAGCCCTGTTTGAGGCGCCAAACAACATAAATCCGAACCCATCTATAACCAACGATGTGTTCGGATTTGTTGTTTTTATATGATTCTATTCGAGACTTTAAAATATTTTAACCTTATAAAATCCATTTTGTTTTTTATTCTCTGAACGAAAACAACTTTTCAACTGAAACTCCGAGCAACTCTGAGATATCAAAATGACATCAGGGAAAACTCCACAAGTTGTGAGTTCAATTTTGTTGATTGTGGTTCTGTCAAGATTCAACTTTTCTGCCATATATTCCCGTGTGTTCACTTTTAGCGTTCCGTAATAAGCTATGTTAAGACCTAACAATTTATACTTTTGGTTATTGCTTTTCATTATATCATCAGTTTGATAATATATTCAAAAGGTTTTTTAAAACAGAGAGCACGGTTCCTCGTATTATGATTGACATTCTATATTTTATGATGTAGAATGACACTAAATAATAATATTAGGAGTGTACAATAATGAAAAAATTTCTATATCTAATTATGACGTTGGTTATGATACTGTCAGCTTTCCCTCTTTCCGGGTTATTAAACATTGATTTACCGGGAATAATTGTAGCTTCGGCAACTCAATCACGTTCCAAAAATTTTAACAATAACTATTCCATAACTGGTACACCTGCTCAGATTATGGTATCTATTGCCAAGGCTCAGATTGGTCAAACAACAAACAGTCTTGGCTATACGGAAGCTTGGTGTGCCGACTTCGTAGGCGACTGTGCAAAGCTTGCGGGTCAAAGCAAAGCTATACCTGCCTATGGTGGTTGTGGTTCTTTTAAAAAAGCTGTTGTAGCTGCTGGTGGCAAAGAAGTAACTTCTAGACAAGCAGGTGACCTTATTTTTTATTATTGCACAGTTTGCAAAGCTTATGCTCATGTAGGAATTGTAATGGATGGTACTTATTCAGTTGAAGGAAACTGGGCAGAGAAAGTGGCAAAAGGCAAGTCTTCAGATTTTAATGACGGGAAAAAACATAAAGTAAGCACTGGTGATGTAGAACGTATATATATTAGACCAGCTTATGATAGCAGTGTCGTTGTTAAACCTATATTAAATGTTTTTTTTGATGTAAATGGGGGCTCGATTTCGTCTGATACATATAAACTCAGCGCAAATTTAGTCTATAAAAAAGCAAGTTCAACAAAATACTTTCAGCAGTGGACATATAACAGCACAAAAGAAAATGGTCTGACAAATGATTCAACTTTAGGTGTTTACAGGACAGGTTACACTTTTGTTGGGTGGGGAACGTCCACTTCTGGAGGAACTGTTTTCGATCAGGATAATGCCACCTTAAGGCCAACAGATATTAACCCAAGCATAAAAAACGATAATTGTTCCACTACGCTATATGCACAGTGGACGAAAAATAAATATACAGTTGTGTTCAAAGGTAATGGCTCAACGAGCGGGTCAATGTCAAATCTTGCAATGTCATACGATACAGCAAAGAATCTTAGTTCAAATGCTTTTGTAAAAACTGGCTATACGTTTAACGGTTGGAATACCAAAGCTGATGGTACCGGTACATATTATGCTAACAACGCTTCTGTTAAAAATCTCACGTCAACCCCAAATGAAGCTGTTACTCTTTACGCACAGTGGAAAGCAAATATATGCACCGTAACTTTTGATGCAAACGGCGGCTCAATTTCATCTGACACCTACAAACTCAACTCAAATTTGATTTATAACAAATCCGACGGAACTAAAGCAACACAACCCTGGGTTTACGGCAAAACAAAAGAAAACGGATTGATGAACTATTCAACGTTCGGAATTTACAAAACCGGTTATACCTTTACTGGTTGGGGTACAAGTGCATCTGGCGGAACTGTTTTCAGTCAGAGCGACAACACGCTGACTGCTGCTGACATTAATGCTAACATCAAAAACGGCAACTGCTCCACAACACTCTACGCTCAGTGGACAGCTAACAGCTATACTGTAGCATTCAACGGAAACGGTTCAACAAGCGGTTCTATGTCAAATCTTTCTATGGCATACGACACAGCTAAGGCTCTTACTGCAAACGCTTTCAAGAAGACAGGTTATACTTTTGCAGGCTGGAACACAAAAGCTGACGGTACAGGCACTGCTTATGCCGACAAAGCTTCAGTCAAAAACCTCACGTCAACAAGTGGTGGCACTGTAACTCTCTACGCACATTGGACAAAGCACACACACAGTTACAGCAAAACTGTAGTTCCGCCCACCTGTACGGCACGAGGATATACAACCTATAGTTGTAAATGCGGAGACAGCTACGTTGCTGATTATGTAAACGCAAAGGGTCACACAGAAGGTAAGTGGGTAGTTACAAAGCCTGCAACTTCAACACAGACAGGTATTAAGACATTGTCATGCTCAGTTTGTGGTGCAGAGTTGAAGACAGAAATAATCCCTGTAGTTACAGTTAAGGGCAAAGTACACAGCGTTTCAGTATCAGGTGCAGCACTTGATTATAAGGGCTCAACAACACTTAATCCACAGATTAGTGCTGAT
>JAZRNR010000024.1:0-26845 GCA_045648305.1 Acutalibacteraceae bacterium | reverse complement strand
GTACTCCTTTCTTCATTACCGGGCTACGCAATTACTTCCGTTAAGATTGATGGAATTCTTCATGAATTCTCAACGATTCCGGGCGTTAAAGAAGACGTTACTGAAATCGTACTTAATTTGAAGAGCGTTATCCTTAAAATCCACGGCGACGGTCCGAAGACAATTTACGTGGATATGAAAGGTGAAGGTGAACTCACTGCAGGCGACTTCAAGACCGATTCAGAAGTTGAGATTCTTAATCCCGAACTTCACATCGCTTCTCTTGATACAGACGCTCACGTAGTGATGGAGATCACTTGCAGCAAGGGCAGAGGATATGTTTCTGCAGAACGCAATAAGCAGTATCTTCAGCCGCCTATCGGCGTAATTGCAATTGACTCGATTTATTCACCGGTATTAAAGGTAAATTACACAGTCGAGAACACACGTGTCGGTCAGATCACTGACTATGACAAACTTACACTTGAGGTGTGGACAAACGGTACAATTTCCTCTAAGGAAGCCGTTTCTCTTGGCGCCAAGATCCTCAACGAGCATCTCAGTCTCTTCGGAGATCTCTCTGATGAAGCATTCGAAACTGAGATTATGGTTGAAAAGAGCAAGGATGGAAAAGCAAAAATCTTGGAGATGACCATTGAGGAACTTGACCTGTCTGTGCGCTCTTTTAACTGCTTGAAGAGAGCAGGAATCAATACAGTTGAAGATCTTATCGGCAAGTCCGAAGATGATATGATGAAGGTTCGTAACCTTGGTAAGAAATCTCTTGATGAGGTTGTTGCTAAGCTTACTTCTCTCGGATATGATCTTCGCAGAGACGAAGACTGATAACAGACTGTAACAATTATTTTTCACAACTAACGGTAAAGGAGTGACTTTAAATGCCAGGTTCAAGAAAGCTTGGAAGAGCAAGTGACCATCGTAAGTCAATGCTCAGAGGCATGGTAACATACCTTTTGGAAAGCGGCAGAATAGAGACCACCGTTACAAGAGCAAAGGAAGTTCGCGCAATGGCTGAGAAAATGATCACCACTGCAAAGACAAATGACCTTCACTCAAGAAGACAGGTTTTGGCATACGTCACAAAAGAGGACGTTGTTAAGAAACTCTTCGATGAGATTGCTCCGAAATATAAGGACGTAAACGGCGGCTATTGCCGTATTATTAAGACAGGCACACGTAGAGGCGACGCTTCTGAAATGTGCATCATCGAGCTCATCGATGTTGAGTCTAAATAATCAGGTATAGGCAAAATTCAACACCCACGGTAGAAATACCGTGGGTGTTTTTTTGTAGTATAAAATTTGAACAACAGAAAATATGCGAAAAACACCCACAGACTCAATGTCTGCAGGTGTCAGGATGGTCAATGGTTAGCAACCACAGCCGTTGTTGTTGAGGAAACCGTTGTTACAACCGCAGTTGTTATTGCAACCGCAATTGTTGTTGTTACAACCGCAACCACACTCAGAGAATAAAAGGATGATGATGAGAATCATAAACCAGTTATTGCAGCAACCCATGTCGTGACCTCCTTTCGGATTGGGGCGGGAGCGTTGCTCTGTGCCCTACACTAACATTCTATGTGCGGCTTCTTTTTTCGTGATTGTCCGTTTTAAAATATTTATTTATAAATTTTGTTATAATATCGGAATATCTGTTTCAGCTATATTATATTTGTCTGTAACATTTACACCGATTTTTATAAGGAAGTCAACTTCATGCTCATTATCTGTATAAAATCGATATATTTCTTCGTGTGAACAGCTTTCAAAAACACATTTACCGCTCTTATAAAAGCCGATATCCTCGACACATTCGGGATAATTCCATTTTGTTATATCTTTTTTATTTTTGATATAAGATTTCAATGTGTTGCTTTTCAGATTCAACACATAAACCTGTTTTTCTGTACCTGAAGAAACAGCGTAATTGCAAGTCGAAAAATTCTTTTTGAAATCAGTTTTTGTCAAAGCTTCAAATTTCCCGATGTTTTCTGCATACTTTCTATCGTCTTCATCAATAGGATTTTCTGTAGCCAACTTTGTGTATGTAAAAGTATTACTTTTGTAAAACAGATAATCCATGAATTTTATGTATGTCTCACTCTGCAAAGAGCTTCTGTTAATATCACAAACTGTACATTTTTTCATACTTGCTCCTTTTTTGTAAAACAGTTAGATAAGTCTGAATATGAATTAGTTTAACTTATGTTCCTTTTGCAAAACTTTGATATTCGTGTTATAATACCCAAAAGAGAGGATGGATAAAAAATGAAAAAAGCTAAAAAAGGCTGTCTGATATTTGTTATTATAACAGTTATATCTGTAGCGGCAATTCTGATTTTCATACCCGATGTAATCAACGTGCTGATGTTTGCTTTTGGACCGAGGGATCAGTATTGGGTTGATTCATTGTGGATTGATACCGATATAGAGTTAAGTTATCCTGTTGAACATACTGATAAAGGATATTCTTTCAACGGAAAAGAGTATATAGAGGCAGAGGATTATAATTATGAAGCAGTAAAACATCTGCCTATGAATGAAAGACCGACTGTGGATATGTACTATATCGAAGACAGTTATTTGGGTTGTTACAGTTCTGCTAATTATGTTGCGGCTTTTGGTACGTCAGAAGATGATGTCGATTTTCTTCTTCTTTTTGGTGAAAGCCCTCTGAGACGCTACAGGTGGTATGTAGAGGAGAATTATGTTCTTCCGAGCATCTCGAAGGATGAAGTGTCTTCTTTGTTGATTACAAAGAGTGAATCAATGGTAGTAGCTTACGAATTATCCGCTTTTGACAGGGTGAAACAATCAGAAGCAACGGCGAAAATTACAGATCGCACAGTTATTGACGATGTAATCAAAAATGAGAATTATGATGTGCTTAATAAATATATTGAAGATGATGAACAGTATGTCGTTTTAGCACAGTTTGACGGACATATTATTTACGAAACAATTACTGTGCTGAATGATGCAAGTCTTTAAGATGAACAAATAATCCCTGCAGAGTAATCTGCAGGGATTGAACTTTTTATTTACACTTTGTAAGGTGGTAACCGTTTTTCTTGTGATGCTCGTGAATCTGCTCAGTAACGTCGATAATGATGTCAACGCTCTTTTCAAGAGTATTCATATCAAGTCCGTCACAAGTGTCGCGGTATGTATGGTAGTAATCTGTAACGTCAGGCTTCTGTGCGGCAAATGTGATAGTTTTATAGCCTGCACGGCAGATCGGTGTACTGTCGCAGCCGCCAACGGGATTAACGATGATGTTCGGCTTAACACCTGCATTTTCAAATGCCTTCACAAGCATATTCTTCATATCATCGTCAAATTTCGACATAAGCCAGGAGTCACCCTTGACAGCATTGAAATGCTCGTAGTCGCGAAGACTGTCGATGTTGAAGAAATACGGGTTGATGAGAAGCTTTTCATCGCCTGCATGAGCCTTCATAAATGCTTCCGAACCCTTAAGTCCTGCTTCTTCACTGCCAAGAGATGCGATAATTACACGGCAGTTGTCAGGAAGCTTGTCGGGATTTTCCTTAAAGTACTTACCCATAAAGATTGAAGCACCGACACCTGTGAGGTTATCCATAGCACCGGGTGAAGCTTTTTTCTTGTCATGAGTAAGATAAACACAGAGTGAATAAAGTCCGTATATGAAAAGAAGAGGAGTGATAAGGAGGAAGAGATAATAGCCTGTAGAAAGCTCTTCAGGTTTAATAACGCTCCACATACCTGCGAAGAAACGAAGAAGAGAACCGATGATGATTGAAACAACACCTACAACACCGAGTACGGTACGGAGAATCATTGTTTTTGGGTTCTTTGCCGCCATCTGCCAGAGCCAGCTGCTGTCTGCGTGACCACTGAACACGATTGTGTGGTCAATCGGGCCTTTGCCGTCCATAACGGAATATACGTTACAGCTTTCTTCCTGCTTGAAGAATCTGTCAAACCAGCCTTTGTATGTGAATACCTGTACGACTGCAAAAAGCAACGTGCAGAGTGAAACAATGAATGCAGGAATCGGATGAATGTAATAAAGTGCAAGTGCGATAAAGCCGGCATATCCGAGATAAGGAATTGCACCGATACTTGCTCTTGGAGCAAGCATAAACTTTTCTACTTTAGGTTTAACACCTGTTGCGTTTTCCATAATCGCAGCGATGTCCTTCTGTGCTGCTTTTTCTTCGGCACTGCCCGGAAGACGCGGACCGTGCTTGTCGATAATTACCTTGCAAAAATCAAAAATCATTTTTGCGCCCTGCTGAGCTGTTGACATAAAAATCCCTCCAGGATTCAATTTGTTAATGAATAAAATATATCATAGTTTGTTTTTTCCGTCAAGAAAAAACAGACGGCTTTTGCCGTCTGCTTTGATGTTATTTTGAAATAATAACGTAAAGTGCTTCATAGTTTGAAAGCGAGATCTTTCCGTCTTTTGAAATGTCATCATATTTTTCGATGTGCTCCTTCAACACATCGGGATTATCAATGATATTTCTTGCATAGTAATCGATTTCGGGAAGGTTTTCCTCATAGATAAGCTTTTCGGTTTCGTCAAGCGAATCGAGGAAGAACTGATAATCCTGACGAACTTCATCGATAGTGAAATTGCTGTTCTGTGTGAAATTAAGAAGCTTGTATGCGATCAGGTATCCCTTAGTTGTTGAACCTGCGGTTCCTGAAGGGAAATCCTTGATATTGTGAAGAATGGTTTCGAGGCTGTCAATCTCAATTTTCTTTACTGTTGTGGTAGTTGAGGTTTCAGTCGGTTTTTTATACTCTGTTTTGCTTTGAGTAGGTTCTTCAAGCTCCGCAAGCGAGGGCAGGGTTGTTGTTTCCTGCTCACCGAAGCTGATTTCACAAGCACAGAAAACCGCAATTATCGTCAGGAAAACTGCAACAGCGGAGATTATTTTAAAAATATGTTTCATTTAGGACACTCCTTTCTTTAACTATTATATCAGTATTCAGTTTTTTTTCAAGTGGAAATAAATTTGATTTTTGTCTGAGTCTAATGTATACTATAAACATATATAACAAAAGCAGAGGTGTTTTTGTGAAACTGAGTTATATTGTACCTGTTTATAAAGTTGAAAAATATCTTGAAGAGTGTATAGAATCGATACTGTCACAGTCAATGGATGATTATGAGATTATCCTTGTTGATGACGGTTCGCCTGACGCTTGTCCTGAGATATGTGACAGATATGCCGAAAAATATCCCGAGGAAATCCGCGTTGTGCACAAGAAAAATGGTGGATTAGCCTCTGCACGTAATGCAGGTCTTAAGGTTGCCAAGGGTGATTATATTTTCTTTCTTGACAGTGACGATTATCTTGCTGAGGACAAGGTAAATGAGCTTTACGAAAAAGCTGTTGAATTTGATGTTGATGTTTTGCAGACATCATATTTTACTTTAAATGAGGAAAACGGTGAGAAGAATCTTGTAAAAACTTCATTTGAAACCCAAAAGCTTCATACTCACAAGGACATGGATCGGGAACTTTGTTTTGTTTCATCGAAAAGAAGAATTATTTTTGTCTGGCGAAATCTTTACAAAAGAGCGTTCCTTCAAAAACACGGAATCGTTTTTGAAGAAGGTCTGAAGATGATAGAGGACGGGCCGTTCAATATGCAGGCTTTTTCTTCAGCAGAACGCTTCGTTGCTGTCGATATTCCTGTCCTTTGTTACAGGATCAGGAAGGACAGTCTTCAGCGTCAGAAATATGTTCCCGATTATGACAAATGGCTTTACTGGAATTGGTCGCTTAAACTTAAATATTATTCGGAAAACTGCACTCCTTCGCAGGTTTTCTATGAGGATATAGGCGAGTATACCGTTAAGGCGATTCTGCCTCTACTTCTCGGAAATGTTTACAGAAACAAACCTGAAGAAGGTTATATGGTGTTAAAACGCCTTGGAAATTCCGAAATGATGCGTCGTTCATTTGCTGACTACGATATAAATAAGTTTAAGTCAAAATCGCTTGACTGGATGATGACGTGGTTTGTTAAAAATAAGCTTTATCTTTTTGCCCACATAATCTGTAAATTCATTCTTTATAAATAAATGAATAAACGTCGGAGTTTAACGGCTTCGACGTTTTCTTTTTCTCTGCCCGTTTGTGACAAATTTTTTCTCGCGGAGTTTTTATAATACCTGTGAGGTGGTCGAGATGGTTGTTTATGCGGACGTGCTTCTGATTGTAAATCTTTTCGTGAATTATGCGCTTCTCCTGTGCTCATCGATGATAATGAAAAAGCATACGCAGCGATTGAGAATACTGTTGGGAGCGGCGATCGGTGCTTTTTACGGCTTTGTTGTGTTTTTGCCTGAGTTACCTTCGTTGGCTGAATTTGCTTTAAGGTTTGCGGCAACTGTGCTGATTGTGTTGGGGGCTTTCGGTTACAAAAATTTTCCGTCGTTTCTGCGGAGTTTTTTTACCTTTTTTGCCGTCAGCTTTGCGTTCGGAGGCATAATGCTTGTGCTTTGGGTGACTGTTGCACCGATAGGTATGATTTACAATAACGGTGCGGTTTATTTTGATATAGACCTTGCGGTGCTTGCAATTTCAACTGTCGTCAGCTTTGCTGTTGTCAGCCTGATTGCACATTTTACGGCAAGACGTGCACCGAAGGACAGCGTTGCCCTTGTGAAGATTTCGTACAAAGGTAAAGAAGTTAAGCTGACAGCACTTGTTGATACAGGAAACTCACTTTGTGAAACGTTCAGCGGATATCCTGTTGTCCTCGGAGAAGCGGAAAGTCTTGAAAAAATAATGCCTGATGCCGTAAGGTCATTCATTGACGGGGATGATGTTTCATCTTCACCCGAAATGAGGCTCGTTATGCACAAAACTGTTTCGGGTACGGGTGTTTTACCTGTTTTCAGACCTGATTACATAGAAGTAAAGTCTGTGTCACACAGCATTAAAACAAGTGAAGTTTATGTTGCAGTAACCAAAAACAATCTTGCAAGAGGAGAGTACGAAATGATACTCAACCCTGCTTTGTTTGAAGAGGAGAAACGATATGCTCAAGCTTTTGAATAAAATACGCGAACTTGTTTTAAAACTTAAAACATCCGAATCCGATACTATTTTTTACGTAAACGGCCCCGAAACGCTTCCACCGCCTTTATCAAAAGAGGAAGAACAGGAGCTTATGGACAGACTTGGTGACGGTGACGAAGCTGTAAGGGAAAAGCTGATTGTTCATAATCTGCGACTTGTGGTTTACATAGCTAAAAAGTTTGAAAGCTCAGGTGTGGGACTTGAGGACCTTGTTTCAATCGGTACAATAGGACTTATCAAAGCCGTTAATACCTTCCGTACCGATAAGAACATCAAGCTCGCAACTTACGCTTCAAGGTGCATTGAAAATGAAATACTTATGTTCCTTCGGAAAACAAGTCAGCTTCGCAACGAGGTTTCAATCGATGAGCCTCTGAATGTCGATTGGGACGGAAACGAATTGCTTTTATCCGATATTCTCGGAAGCGATGCCGATGTTGTAAACAAGGATATCGAGTTTGAGGACGAAAAGAATCTGCTGATAAAAACAATTAATTCAATGAATGAGCGTGAACGTACGATAATGTCTATGCGCTTCGGACTGGACGGAGGAAAGGAACACACCCAAAAGGAGGTTGCGGATATTTTAGGTATTTCTCAAAGCTATATTTCGAGGTTGGAAAAAAGGATCATAGAAAGACTCCGCAGGGAGATAGAAAAAGTTTCCTGAATTCAAATTTGCTGTTGAAATATCCTTTTCTGTATTGTATACTTATTCTATCCTTATTCAGGAGAGGAGAAGCGATGCACTACATTGTTATGGACCTCGAATGGAATAACACATATGCAAAGCGTATCAAAGGATTTATCAACGAGGTTATTGAAGTCGGAGCTGTGATGCTTGACGAAAACTTCAATTACGTTGGCGAGTTTTCTCGTATGGTGCGTTCGCAGATCGGAAAGAAGCTTCGCGGAAACGTTAAAAGACTGACTCATATTACAAACGATGAGGTCAGAAACGGTGAACCTTTCACAAAGGTTATGAGCGACTTCAAAAATTGGATCGGCGACAGGGAAAATGTTATTCTTACTTGGGGCGACGGAGACATCAGAGTGCTTATTGAAAACTTCCGTTATCTTAACGGGCTGCAGGTTTTACCGTTTCTCACGAATTATCTCGACATCCAGCATTATTTCCAGGTTAAAAAGGAAATTTCCAAAGCGAAGCAGATCGGTCTTTTTGCTGCAGCTGAGCTTGTGGATATCGATCCGGAGCTTTTTGCTCATCACAGAGCGCTTGATGACAGTATGGTGACTGCTGAGTGCCTTAAAAAAGTTTTTGACAAAAAAGATTTCTTTAAACACGTTGTGAAATGCGACGATGCTTTTTATCAGAAACTGCAGTATAAGCCTCATGCAATCGGCAATATCAATCATCCGTTAGTTGATAAATCTCTTCTGTCGTTCACCTGTGAAAAGTGCGGTTCAAGCGGAGAACAGCTGACAGACTGGCGTTATTCAAACCAGTTTTTCAGAGCAAACTTCCATTGTCCTGTATGCAATTATGATGCACGTGTAGCCGTGAGATTCAAAAAGTACTTTGACAGACTGGAAACAAAAAAGAATGTTTCCATAATCAGCAACGAAAAAGTGAAAAAGTGAGCTGATTAAGCAGTGAAGCCTTGGATATAAAATCCAAGGCTGCTTTTTTGTTCAAAAGTTAGAAAATCTTGCTCGACTACCATATATTGTTGACAAGTGTCGTTTTGTGATATAAAATTATACAAAAGGGATCTCAGAAGCAATACGTCAATGCCGACAGGATTTAAAGAATATAGTTTTTGTGTCTTGTCAGCAAGTTTGACGGGGCATTTTTCTTTATCGGGGTAACGAATGACGTTAGTGAGGATTTTTTTGTTTCACTAATCGTTATCGGATATAAATAATTGAAGGGATGATATTAATGGCAAAAAAAGAAAAATTTGTCATCGGTGACCAGGGTATTCACGATGCGTCTGTGCTCGGTTGGCCGAAAATGTTAGTGCTTGGTGTTCAGCACACATTCGCAATGTTCGGTGCGACGGTTCTTGTTCCACTTCTTACAGGACTTGATGTTGCAACAACACTTCTTATGGCAGGTCTTGGCACACTGTTCTTCCACCTTGTAACAAAGGGTAAGGTTCCTGCTTTCCTTGGTTCATCATTTGCTTTCCTTGGCGGTTATGCAGCGATTGCTCCGAAGCTTGAAGGTGACCTTCCGAATAAGGAAATGCTTCCGTACGCTTGTCTTGGCGTTGCTGTTGCAGGTCTTATCTATCTTGTATTTTCTTTGCTTATTAAAGTTGTAGGCGTTAAGAAGGTTATGAAATTCTTCCCGCCTGTTGTTACAGGTCCGATTATTATCGCAATCGGTCTTAGCCTTGCGGGTTCAGCTGTTAATAACTGTAAAACCTGCTGGCCTCTTGCACTTATCGCACTTGCAATTGTTGTTGTTTTCAACATCTGGGGTAAGGGAATGGCAAAGATTGTTCCGATTCTCCTCGGTGTTGTAGGTTCATATATCATTGCACTTATCGTAGGTAACTGGTTCGGTTACGAGCCGATGGCAATTGATTTTTCAAAAGTTCAGATTATCATTGACAACATCGCAAACGGTAAAATCCTTGGTGCGGATGCTCTTATCGGTTGGCCGATTGCAAAGGAAGCAACCGTTCTTGGTGTTGATTTCACTCAGACATCTAAGGTTGTAAGCTCAGTCATTGCAATTGCTCCTATCGCACTTGCAACAATGATGGAACATATCGGTGATATTTCTGCTATCAGTGCAACTTGCGGCAGAAACTTCATTTCTGAACCCGGTCTTCACAGAACACTTATCGGTGACGGTGTTGCAACAACACTTGCATCACTTGTAGGTGCACCTGCAAACACAACATACGGTGAAAATACAGGCGTTCTTGCTCTTTCAAAGGTTTATGACCCGAAGGTTGTAAGAATTGCGGCTATCTTCGCGGTTGGCATTTCATTCTTCCCGATCGTTTCTGCAATCATCAGCTCTATCCCGACAGCAATCATCGGCGGTATTTCATTCATTCTTTACGGTATGATTTCAGGTATCGGTGTAAGAAACGTTGTTGAAAATAAGGTTGACTTCTCAAAGAGCCGTAACCTCATCGTTGCAGCAGTTATCCTTGTTTGTGCACTCGGTCTTGGAAGCGTAAGCTTCACAATCGGCAAGGTTAGCATTACACTTACAGCTCTCGCAGTTGCTGCTATCGCAGGTATTCTTCTTAATGCAATTCTTCCCGGTAACGACTATGTTTTCGATGCAGAGTCTTATGACAACGCAAAGAAATCTAAAGGCGATAAATAATTTATAATATCAGGAACAGGGCTGTATTGTGCAGCCCTGTTTTTACGTCTGATAATGGATGAAAAAGGCTGTCTCGTTTGAGACAGCCTTGATTATATTTATGTAATTATCAATAGAGTTTAATTCCGCCGAAGGGTCTGATTGAAAGAACGTGGCATGAGCCTTCGCCATAAACAGCCTCAATTGTTGAACGGAAATCTTCAAGCATATCATTAGGAACGAAAGCCTGGATTGTGCCTGCGAAACCACCACCGTGAACTCTCCATGCTCCCTTGCCCTTAAGCATCTCTTCGCAAAGAAGAAGAGCAACTGAAAGTCCCTGCTCCTGCGGAGCTTTTGTTGTGAATACGTTCTGGTTGTACATATAAGATGAACGTCCGCTTTCGATAACGATCTCCTTAAACTTGTCAAAGTCACCGTTTGTAAGAGCTTCAACTTCTGCCATAGCTCTTTTGTTTTCGTTGTAGAAATGAATTGCACGAAGAACCGCACGGTCACCGCATTCTTCACGGACCTGCTTGATGTGAGCCATAAATTCGTCTTCAGGGACATCACGGAGAACATCCTTGCCGAATACGCCTGCAGCGTTTTCCATCTCACCGCGAACAGCAGCATAATCGTCTGTAAGATCAGCGTGGCTTCCGCCTGTGTCTACGATACAAAGAGCGTGACCGCAAGCAGCAAAGTCAAACTCAACCTTTTTGATTACAGGCTCTGACGGATCCTTAAAATCAATTGTGATGAAGCTGCCGACCGAGCTTGCCATCTGATCCATAAGACCGCAGGGCTTGCCGAAATAAACATTTTCAGCATACTGAGCAATCTTTGCAATGTCAACGGCAGAAACCTTGCCGTCGTTGTAAAGGTGGTTAAGAATTGTACCGATAAGAACCTCATAAGCGGCAGATGATGAAAGACCTGAACCTGCGAGAACACAGCTTGCACTTGCAGCGTTGAAACCGCCGATGTTGTAGCCGTATTTCTTGAAGCCTGCACACATACCGCGGATAAGACCTGATGACTTGCCGTATTCGTTTTCGTGCGGCTCAAGGTCAGAAATATCAATTTCAATCATACCGTGGCCGAGGCTCTTTTCGCAAGCGATCATATCGTCACGCTTTGAAGCCGCAGCAACTGTATCAAGGTTAACGCTTGCAGCAAGAACCTTACCGTGGTTGTGGTCTGTGTGGTTACCGCCAACCTCGGTTCTGCCGGGTGCGCTGAAAAATTCGATGCCGTCGCAGTCACCGAAAAGATCAACATAAGCGTCAAGAATTTCTGCCTGACGTGGCTTCTGTGAGGCTACAGCCTCGTCACTTAAATAAACTTCCTTAAGTCTTGCGTCGAACTCACCAGAAGCGAGTTTTTCTTTAATCTGAGTTGAATTAGCCATTTGCTGATTTCCTCCTGTACTGAATTTTCAAAATCTTGCTTAAAGCAAAGGTTGAAATGCTTATAAGAATAAACAAAAGAATGAACGGAACAAGGAATGCCGCTGAAAGCGGGTCGAACACGTTTCTACCGATGAACGTGTATGATATGAGCTGGGGCACAAAGCCCAGAAGCGAAAGAATTATAAAATCCTTGTATTTGAATCCCATTGCACCGTAAAGCTTGCTTACGGGGTTGGGCGGTATACTCGGTATAAGCCTGAAAACCGCAAGCAACCACGGATTGCCTCTTCCGTCGTTTTCGATAACCGTACGTATGGTTATGTTTTTCTTGAGTATGCTTTGTATTGCGTCAGAACCGACACGCTTGCCCCAATAGTATCGAAGTGAGAAAAGAATCGTCAGCCCTGCAAGGTTTATCGGAATTGAGAAGTAAGCGGGGAAGACTGTACTCGTGATGGCACAAAGAAGCGAGAGTGGATAAAACTGAAGCGGAAAAATTCCTTTGAATGTGTAAAGGAAAACAATAACGACAAAAATACTCAGTTTATCATCCATTGTTTCAACGGCGCGCTCAGCTTGCCAGAGGTATGTTGTGTAAGTCTGATACCATTGCTGGATGTTTGTATTTTGAGTGAGGATGAGTAAAACTATAAAAACGACAGCTAAAATAAGACAAAGCATCGAAACAATATATAAAAGAGAACGGATATGCTCTTCACGTGTTTTCTTGGCACTTTTTTTGTTTGCCTTTGTAATTTTACTCGCCTCCCTTCAAAAGCATAATTAACCACCATAATTTAACTTATATATTATACAAGGTTTTCCTTCTTTGGTCAATAGATTAATTCCACGATAAATGTCGTAATATGACTTATTTGTTTTATTGACTATGGGCAAAATGTGTGTTATTATTTATTCGGCAAATATTGTTAGAAATGGGGCATGATTATGGATTACAAAGCAAAATATCAGGAGTGGCTCGGCTTTGACGAGGAAACAAAGGCGGAGCTTCTTGCCATTACTGACGAAAAGGAAATTGAAGACAGATTTTATAAGGATCTTGAGTTTGGTACGGGCGGTCTTCGCGGTGTTATGGGTGCAGGTGCAAACCGTATGAACAAGTATACAGTAAGTAAGGCAACACAGGGCCTTGCAGACTACCTTATAGATGAATATAAAGAAAATATCAGCGTTGCAATCGCTTACGATTCAAGAAACAATTCAGCACAGTTTGCAGCTTTCGCCGCAGAAGTGCTTTGTGCAAATGGTATCAAGGTTTTCCTTTACGATACTCTTATGCCCACGCCTGTGCTTTCATTCACAGTAAAGCACCTCGGCTGTACTGCAGGTATTGTGCTTACTGCAAGCCACAACCCGAAGGAATATAACGGCTATAAGATTTATGATGAAAACGGATGTCAGCTTGTACCGCAGTATGCTAACAAGGTTATTGATTTTGTTAACGCTGTTACAGACATCAAGAACGTTGCACATATGCCTCTTGACGAAGCAAAGGAAAAAGGACTCTTCGTTTCAATCGGTATGGAAGTGCTTGATGCTTTCCTTGAAGCAGTTAAAAAGCAGTCTCTCTACGAAGAAAAGTCGGATATCAAAATTGTTTATACAGCTCTTCACGGTACAGGTAATATTCCGGTACGTAAGGCTATTGAGGGAATGAACGTTTCAATTGTTAAGGAGCAAGAGCTTCCCGACGGCAATTTCTCAACAGTACGTTCACCCAACCCTGAGGAGAAGGACGCTCTTACACTTGCTCTCAAGCAGGCTGAGGCAGAGGGTGCAGACCTTGTTTTCGGCACAGATCCTGACTGTGACCGTATCGGTGCAGGCGTAAAGCACGATGGTAAGTATGTGCTTATCACAGGTAATCAGATGGGTGCTTTGCTTGTAAACTTTGTTCTTACAATGAGAAAGGCTGAGCTTAACGAAAAGTCAACTCTTGTAAAGACAATCGTTACAAGCGAACTCGGTGCAAATATTGCAAGAAAATTCGGCCTTAACATCGTTGAAACACTCACAGGTTTCAAGTATATCGGTGAAAAAATCAATCAGTACGAAGCAAGCGGTGACAGAGAATTTGTTATCGGTTACGAGGAAAGCTACGGCTACCTCACAGGCACACATGCAAGGGATAAGGACGCTGTTGTTTCTGCACTTCTTGTTTGTCAGATGGCTGCATATTATTACAATAAGGGTATGACTCTTATCGATGCACTTAATGAGATCTATGCAGAGTACGGCTTCTACCTTGATGCACTTGATACATTCACACTCAAGGGTATTGACGGTGCACAGAAGATTCAGAGCCTTATGAACGAATTCCGTGAAAACGGAAGCAAGTTCTTTGACGGCATCAAGGAAGTTTTCGACTTCTCAAAGGGTATCGGTGACCTCCCGAAGGAGAACGTTCTTAAATATGTTTTCAACGACGGTTCATGGATGGCAATCAGACCTTCAGGTACAGAACCGAAGATCAAGCTCTACTATTCAATCCAGGATGCAGACAGAGAAAATGCTTATGCACGTCTTGATGCAATCCGTGCAAAGATGAGCGAAATTGTTGAAGCATAAATTTTGTTTTAATTATTGACAAAACGACGGCCGTTATGTATAATGTAACGGTCGTCAAGATAAGCTGGTGTGGCGAAATCGGCAGACGCAAGGGACTTAAAATCCCTCGGTGGCAACACCGTACCGGTTCAAGTCCGGTCACCAGCACCAAAATCCGTTCTCTTATGAGGACGGATTTTTTGTTTGATATTGATTTTTATGTAAATCAGTGCTAAAATACTACCATTATTTTATTTGAAAGGTGACGTTATAATGCTTCCGTTTCTCAACAAAATCATAACCGTTATTCTTGTGCCGATTTACTTATCAACATGGTCACCCATGTACCATATCGTCAAGCTTTTCAATCCTCCGCAGGAGCTTATTTCAATTTCTGAAAATGGTATCGGTTCTCCCGAAGACCCTGTTTATCTTACTGCTCACCGCGGTGTAAGTGCACTTGCTCCCGAAAATTCAACAATGTCTTTCGTTGAGGCAGTAAACAACAATTACTACTCTGCAGAGTGCGACATTCAGCTTACAAAAGACAATGTGTGGGTTCTTAACCACAACAGCGATACAGGCTCATGGTTCTGCCAGTATGCAGAAATCGAGGATACCACTCTTGAAGAGCTCAAGACGTTCAGCTACAAATGGGGCGCAAACTTCTGGAAATATCCTGATATGAGAATTGCTACTCTTGACGAGTATCTTGATGTTTTCGTAGGCACAGACACAAGACCGCAGATCGAAATCAAGGCTGACAATTACGACCTTCTTTACACTGTTGTTGATGCAGTTAAGGCAAAGGGTCTTACAGAGCAGGCGATTGTTATTTCATTCGACCTTGAACAGCTTAAGGTTATTCACGAGCTTGATCCGTCAATTGAACTCTGGTATCTCATCGACGAAATCACACCCGAAAACATTGCAGCGGCACAGGCTGTTGGTGAAAATGTATGGCTTTCACCGAGCTACACCGCAAATACTCAGGAAACGATTCAGCTTGCACTTGATGCAGGTATCGGTGTTTCTTTCTGGACAGTCAATACAATTGAAGATGCAAAAATGCTCTATGATATGGGCGTCAGATATATGGAAACAGATATCCTTTGCAACTGATAATAAAAACACTTATAACGGTCTTTCGGCTGTTATAAGTGTTTTACTTTTGGTCAACAGTATGGTATACTTAAAACAGAGGTGGTCATATGAGAATCTATGATATCATACACAAAAAACGAAAAGGTGAAGAGCTTACAGACGAAGAAATAAAATTCTTTGTTTCGGAAAGTGTCAACGGAAATATAAAGGATTATCAGATTACAGCTTTGCTTATGGCAATCTGTTTTAACGGTATGTCGGCACGTGAAACGTCAACGCTGACAATCGCTATGGCGGAATCGGGAGATACTGTCGATTTAAGCTCAATTGACGGCTATACTGTTGATAAGCACAGCACGGGCGGTGTCGGCGACAAGACAACGCTGATTGTAACTCCGATTGTTGCCGCACTCGGCGGTAAGGTTGCAAAAATGTCGGGAAGAGGCCTTGGACATACGGGTGGTACAGTTGACAAGCTTGAATCAATTGAAGGCTTCAGAACAACACTTTCAGGCAATGATTTCCTGAATCAGGTCAATAAAATCGGTCTTTGCGTTGTCGGTCAGTCGGGCGACCTTGCTCCTGCGGATAAAAAGTTCTATGCTCTGCGTAACGATACGGCAACCGTCGATTGCATTCCGCTTATCGCATCAAGCATTATGAGTAAAAAGCTTGCGGCAGGCTCAAAAGGAATCGTGCTTGATGTTAAAACAGGAAGCGGAGCGTTTATGAAAAGCGTTGAAGAGTCTGAAGCGCTTGCGAAAGCTATGGTTGAAATTGGAAATGCTGCAGGCAGAGATACTGTTGCAGTTATAACTAATATGGATATTCCGCTCGGCAATGCGGTCGGTAACTCTCTTGAAGTTATCGAAGCAGTTGAAACGCTTAAAGGTAACGGTTGCGAAGACCTGACAACGGTCTGTATCGAGCTTGCTTCGAATATGCTCACTCTTGTAACGGACAAGGATAAAGCGACCTGTGTTGAAATGGCTAAGAAGGCAATTGCTGACGGTTCGGCACTTGATAAACTTAAAGAAATGGTTTCGGAGCAGGGCGGAAATCCAGAATGGATTTCTGACACGTCACTTTTCCCGAAAGCAGAACACATCTTTGAAATCAAGGCTGAAAGCGACGGATATATCTGCAGTATGGATGCAGAGAAAATCGGTGTTGCTTCGCTTCTTCTGGGTGCAGGCAGAAACACAAAAGAGGATGTCCTCGACTTTTCTGCAGGCATAATTTTAAAAGCAAAAACAGGTGACAAGGTTGCAAAGGGAGAAACAATAGCGACCCTTTATGCTAACGATGAAACAACGTTCTCTTCAGCAGTCAGGATGTTTACTGAGGCAATAGATTTCTCGGTTGCCCCCGTCGAAAAACAACCGCTTGTTTATTCCGTAATATGATATGAATAATGTTTAAGAAAATTTTTATGATACAATCACCCAGGACTGAAAATGAAAAGGAAACCGCCAAACGAAAAAATGCACCGAGTTTGGTAGACTGAATACTTTATCTTACTATACAGGGTATGAGTTTTATTACAGACAAAATTCAATAGTAAATTTGCCTGTTATTTTTTTGTCGACTAATAAAAGAAACTTGAGAATATAAACTTAAAATCTATGCCAGATGTAGGAAAATTTTATAATCATTCAAGTATGTTATAAACACCTTCAAATATCCAGATTATAATATATCGGTTCCTATGATATGTTATTACGCTCTTATTATACCAAATCTTTTGGAGTGTTAAATCCTTTTGAAAATTATTCAATTTCAGCGATACAGAAGTCACCGTCAACTGCTATGATTTTTGCCGTGACAAGCTTACCGCAGGGGTGCGAGCCCTTAACCTTGACGGGTGTATAGTTCTTTGTATAACCTTCGGTGAATTTATCATCGTGTCTTGTTTCAAGCAGAACTTCAACTGTTTTGCCGATTTGCGATTCAAGGAAATTCTGCCTGATTTTTTCTGTTTCTTCAATCATAATATGACTGCGTTTTTCCTTGATACTCTTCTCAATCTGCTCCATTTTTGCAGCACGTGTTCCTTCACGGGGAGAGTAGGGGAAGACGTGAACCTTTTCAAATCCGATTTCCTTGGCAAAGTTTACATTATCTGCAAAGTCCTCTTCACTCTCTGTCGGAAAACCTACCATAATATCTGTTGTGATTGTTGTTTCGTCAAAAGAGTTACAAAGCTTTGTGCAAAGCTCTTTGTATTCTGCACTTGTATAGTGCCTGTTCATCGCCTTGAGGGTGTTGTCACAACCGCTCTGAAGAGAAATATGGAACTGCGGACAGAATTTATCAACCTTGGCAAGTCTTTCGATAACGTCGTCCGTGATGTGATCAGGCTCAAGCGAACCCAAACGAATTCTTTCAAACTCCATACCTGCTGCAAGCTCAACCGCATCGCAGATGCTGAGTCCGATGTCGCTTCCATAAGAAGAAAGGTTGATTCCGACAAGTACGATTTCAATAAACCCTGCATCGCTCAGTGTGTGAAGCTCAGCTTCAAGCTCATCAATCGGCTTTGAACGAACTCTGCCTCTTGAATAGGGGATGATGCAATACGAGCAGAAACGGTTACAGCCATCCTCGATTTTTACAATAGCTCTTGTTCTGCCTTCAAATCCTGAAATACTGTCGCCGATGAATCTATCTCCTGTTTCGTGGTTTTCAATTTCAATAATACGCTGTCCACAGGAGAAATATCTTTCGATAAGTTCAGGAAGTCTGATATTGTTCTTGTTTCCTAAAACAACGTCAGCTTCTTTAAGTGCGTCGACATCCTCGGGGAAAGCCTGAGGCATACAACCCGTCAGCACAACGATGCTGTCGGGATTTTTTCTTTTGAACCTGCGTACGGTCTGACGTGTCTTTCTGTCACTTTCTGCAGTAACTGTGCAGGAATTGATAACATAGACGTCGGCTTTCTCGTTCGGTGAAACAAGCTCAAATCCGCATTTCACCATTCTTTCAGCCATCGCCTGCGATTCATACTGATTAACTTTACATCCGAGTGTAAAAAAAGCAATTTTCATAAGTTAATCCTCCAATTACCTGTAAATTATAATTCATTTTTTCTGTCTATGCAAGAATAACTTTTGTCGGCATATATATTAATTGAAACGGAGGTATATTTATGAAAAGGTTGATAAGTTTTTTGTTATGCATCGTGATGATTGTACCGTTATGTGTCACGTCGAGTGCGGAAGGGGAAATGCCCGTTGAAGTAAAGGCGAGGGCTGCCGTGCTTATGGATCAGACAACGGGAAAGGTGCTTATGAAAATGAATGAGCACGAAAAGCTTTACCCGGCATCGGTGACAAAAATAATGTCTATGTTGCTTGTAATGGAAGCAATTGACAGCAATAAAATCCGCCTGACGGATATCGTTACAACAAGTCCTGTGGCTGCATCAAAAGGCGGATCGCAGATATGGCTAAAAGAAGGCGAAACAATGAGCGTTGACGAGCTCCTTCGTGCAACTGCAGTGTACAGTGCAAACGATGCCTGCACGGCACTCGGAGAGTATGTTGCGGGAAGTGATGAAGCTTTTGTTGTTATGATGAACGAACGAGCCGCACAGCTCGGAATGAAGAATACACATTTTGAAAACTGTACGGGACTTGACGATGAAACTGAAAATCACCTTACAACAGCGTACGATATCGCACTTATGTCGCGTGAACTGATGAAACACGAGCTTATAAAGGAATATACAACAATATGGATGGATTCCTTGCGTGACGGGAAAACAGAACTTGTGAACACAAATAAATTGATACGCTTTTATAATGGCGCTACAGGCCTTAAAACGGGCACTACGAACAAGGCAGGGTGTTGTGTATCCGCAACGGCAACAAGGGATGGAACAAGCCTTGTAGCTGTCGTAATGGGGTCTGAAAACAGTTCTGACCGATTTGAAGGAGCAAAGGCAATGCTCAACTGGGGCTTTGCAAATTATTCTTCAATAACGCCTCAGATAGATAAAAAGCTTATTGCGGATGTGAATATTGTTATGGGCGAGGAAAGAAAAATCACACCGCAGATACCGCCCGCAATGTCAGTTCTGATTCCGAAAGGCAGAGAAAATGATATTGTACAGAATGTTGAACTTGTGGCTGAGGTTGAGGCTCCCGTTGAGTCAAATCAGACGCTTGGAACAGTCACTGTCAGCCTTGACGGTGAGGTGCTCGGAAAGTATAATCTTACTTCGCCGCACTATGTTGACAGACTATCGTTTAAAACTGTTTTTTGTAGATTGTTGGCTGTTCTATGTAATAAATGAGCTGGTTTTGATGAAAATTACATTAAAAATTACTAAATAATACTTGAAAAAAGGGTTGTAATAGGTTAAAATATATACAAATAATCGGTATCTATACTTTGGCATAGCATACATCGGAGGCAAATAATTAAAATGGCAGTAAAACTTAATTCGAAATATGCGGCATCATTCTTGCCTGAAAATCCGTTTGAAGGCATCAAATCTGAAGTTCTTGCCGCACATGAAGCACTTAACAATGCAACAGGAAAGGGCAGTGACTTTTTAGGTTGGCTCACTCTTCCCGAAAACTATAACAAAGAGGAATTTGCCGAAATCAAAAAGGCAGCAGAGAAAATCAGAAACGATTCTGAAGTTCTTATCGTAATCGGTATCGGCGGTTCATATCTCGGCGCACGTGCAGCGATTGAATTCATCAAGTCACAGAATTACAATCTTCTTCGCAAGGGTGCACCTGAAATCTATTTCGCAGGTAACACAATCAGCTCGGATTCTCTTAACGAGCTTGTAGAGATTATCGGCGACAGAGATTTTTCAGTTAACATCATCTCAAAGTCAGGCACAACAACAGAGCCTGCAGTAGCTTTCAGAATTTTCCGCGATATGCTTGAAAAGAAGTACGGAAAAGAAGAAGCTGCAAAGAGAATTTATGCAACAACTGACGCTTGTAAGGGTACTCTCAAGTCCCTTTCAGATACACTCGGTTACAAGACTTTCGTTGTTCCCGATGATGTCGGCGGACGTTACTCAGTTCTTACTGCAGTAGGTCTTCTTCCGATTGCAGTTGCAGGAATCGATATCGATGCAATTATGCAGGGTGCGGCAGATGCTATGAATGCATATGCTGAAGCTGATATCGAAAACAACGATTGCTATAAGTACGCTGCAATCAGAAACCTTCTTTACAGAAGCGGTAAGAAGATTGAGCTTATGGTAAGCTACGAGCCTTCATTCACAATGATGAACGAGTGGTTCAAACAGCTTTACGGCGAAAGCGAAGGCAAGGACGGCAAGGGTATTTTCCCTGCATCCGTTGTTTTCTCAACTGACCTTCATTCAATGGGTCAGTACATTCAGGAAGGTGAAAGAACTCTCTTTGAAACAGTTGTTGTTTTTGATAAGTCAAAGACAGAAGTTGAAATCAAAGAAGAGGAGGGCGATTTTGACGGCCTTAACTTCCTTGCAAATAAGAATCTCTCTTTTGTAAACAGAAAGGCTTTTGAAGGAACAATCCTTGCTCATACAGACGGCGGAGTTCCCAATATCGTTCTTGAAGTTGAAAAGATGGATGAATATAACCTCGGTTACCTTATTTATTTCTTTGAAAAGGCTTGTGCAATCAGCGGATACATTCTTGATGTTAACCCGTTTGATCAGCCGGGCGTTGAGAGTTATAAAAAGAATATGTTTGCTCTTCTTGGCAAACCGGGTTATGAGGACAGAAAAGCTGACCTCGAAGCAAGACTTAATTAATCAGGTTAAAATTTCGTGAAACCCACGGATTTTAAAATATAAGAAGGAGGATATACTTATGGTATCTCTTATTTTAGGCAAAAAAGGTTCAGGAAAGACAAAGCGTTTGATCGAAAAAGTTAATGAGGCTATTGAAAAGTCAAACGGCAATGTAGTATGCGTTGAAAAGCAGCCGAAGCTCACATACGACGTTAACTACCGTGCTCGTCTTATTGATACAGACCACTACTGCGTAAGCGGTTACGATGCATTTTACGGTTTCCTTTGCGGTATCTGCGCAGGTGACCATGACATCACAGACATACTTATTGACGCAACACTCAGAATCGGTTCACGCGATTACAACGAGCTTGCAGTTTTCCTTAAGAAAGTTGATGAACTCAGCAAGAATCACGTTGAGGAAAAGAACTTTGTGCTCACAGTTTCAGCTGATGAAGCTGAACTTCCTGCAGAAATCTTTGAATTCTGCAAAAAACTTTGATTTAAAAGTAAAAAAATTAGAGATTAACTGTTGACAAATGTCACTTCTGATTATATAATAATCGGTGCATGACATTTGAGGTGAAGGGTAATCTATGTTTTTTATTGAGCTTGAACCTGTCTTTAATAATGAAGGCTTTTCGCGTGAGGTGAATTTTACACTCGATATGAGCGACTGTTATTTCAACGGTGGCTTTCCATTCAAAGAGAGTGTTGTCATCAGCGGAGAGGTTAAAAACTCAACTGACATTGTCAGCCTTGTTGCTAAGGCGGAATTTACCTTGAACCTTACCTGCGACAGATGTGCTTCTGAATTTGAACGCACATTCGTAATTCCGATTGAGCACGTGTTGGTTACGGAGCTTAATGACGACGAAAACGATGATTTCATTGTTATCGATTCGTTCCATTATGATATCGAACCGCTTGTGAATGAGGACATACTTCTGTCCTTACCCATGAAGATACTTTGCAGGGAGGACTGTGTCGGTATCTGTCACCGATGCGGAAAAGACTTGAATGACGGCCCCTGTGACTGCGGCAGGGATTATGATCCCCGATGGGATGCTTTGCAGCAGTTGCTGGAGGATGACCGGTAAAGAACTATTATTAGCAATAAGGAGGCGCTGAAAAATGGCAGTACCCAAGAGAAGAGTTTCTAAAGCTAGAAGAGACAAGAGACGTTCAAACGTATGGAAGATGGAAGCACCTGCACTTGTAAAGTGCTCACAGTGCGGCGAGTTCAAGAGAGCTCACAGAGTATGCGGTGCTTGCGGTTATTACAACGGTAAGCTCGTAGTAAAGAAGGACGCATAAGTCTGTTCTTTTCAATGAAACAGCGAAAGGTAGAGATGGACCGCAAAGTCCTTTCTCTGCCTTTTTGACTTTTTAGGGAGATTTATATGTTAGAAAAAATGGACAGTTTTTTTGAAAATAGGTTGGATGGGTACGATGAACATATGAAAACCTGTATTGATGGTGCGGATGAGTTTTATCCGTTCACAGCAAACTGTTTACCTCAAAAAGATAATTGTAAAGTGTTGGATTTAGGTTGCGGAACAGGATTAGAGCTTGAAGAGTATTACAAATACAATCCGACTGCAAAGGTTACGGGGATAGATTTGACTGAGGGGATGTTATCTGCATTAAAATCCAAATTTTCTGATAAAGATATTAACTTGGTTTGCGGTTCATACTTTGATGTACCGTTTGGTGAAAATGTATTTGATGCTGCTGTTTCGGTTGAATCTCTGCACCATTTTACTAAGGAAGAAAAAATACCTTTGTATCATAAGTTGAGTAAGGCTTTGAAAAATAAAGGATATTTCATATTGACTGATTATTTTGCTTCATCAGAAGAGGAAGAAAAAATACTTCGATTGAATCTTCTTGAACTCAAAAAAGAGCAAGGTATAACAGATGATGAATTTTATCATTATGATACGCCGCTTACTGTCGAACATGAAAAAGAAGCTTTGTTCGAAGCAGGCTTTTCAGGTATTGAAGTGTTGAAAAACTGGGGAGCGACATTTACGCTTAAAGCAATCAAATAACGACAACAAATTTATCAGGTAGTTGCACAATCCAATGCCTCCCTTGCCTAAAGGGAGGTGGATTTTGCGAAGCAAAAGACGGAGGGATAAAGTGGACAGAAAACACAACCCTGCATTAACACAAAAGGCGAAAACCTTAAGAAAAAATATGACCAAAGAAGAAAGAAGTCTCTGGTATGATTTTTTGAGAACTTATCCTGTCCGATTTCTTCGTCAAAAGGTAATTGACAATTATATTGTAGATTTTTACTGCCATCAGGCAAGAATTATAATCGAACTTGACGGTTCGCAACATTACGATGAAGTCGGTATAACAAAAGATAAAATCCGAACAGAAAGAATAGAAAAAAGAAATCTTACTGTTATCCGCATACCTAACAACGAAATCAATGAAAATTTTTATGGGGTTTGTGAATACATTGATATGTGTGTAAAAGAATCCCTCCACCGCTGACGCGGTCCCCCTCCCTTTAGGCAAGGGAGGTATACACTACCAAGACTCATCCGCATGGAGGCAACGCTATGGCTGTTTTAATTTCTTCAATAAAACCACATTCACCTGCTTCAAGACATTTTGTCAAAGCGGGCAGTAAGCTTATATCCATAAACGGCCATGAAATCCGTGATGTGCTTGATTATCAGTTTTATGTTGACGAGGATGTTCTTGATATCGTGCTCGAAAAGCCTAACGGAAAGACAAAGAAAATCAAACTTAAAAACTGCCACGGTGAAACAGGCTTTGAGTTTGAAACATATCTTATGGACAAGCAGCGTCGCTGTGCAAACAACTGCATTTTCTGTTTCATTGATCAGATGCCGAAGGGTATGCGTGAAAGCCTTTATTTCAAGGATGACGATGCACGTCTGTCATTTCTTTTCGGCAACTACATCACCCTTACAAACCTTGGTGACAAGGACATTGACAGAATTATTGAAATGCACATCAGCCCGGTGAATATTTCTGTTCACACGATGAACCCTGAATTACGTGTGAAGATGATGGGCAATAACCGTGCAGGCAAAGTGCTCGATTATATCAAACGTCTTGCAGATGCAGGAATCAAGCTTAATACACAGCTTGTGCTTTGTCCCGGATACAATGACGGTGACGAGCTTACATATTCTCTTGAGGAGTTAGGGAAGCTTTATCCTGCTGTGCAGAGTATTGCAGCGGTGCCTGTCGGTCTTACTTGCCACCGTGACGGACTTGCAAACTTAAATCCGTTCACAAAAGAACAATCTTCAGATGTTATTTCAAGAATAGATAGTTACAATTCTGAATTTTTGTGTTATAATAATGCGAATATAGCTTTTGCGGCAGATGAATTCTACCTTAATGCGGGTCTTGAACTTCCTGACTGCGAAAGATACGGCGATTTTCCGCAGTATGAAAACGGTGTAGGAATGTGGTCATTGCTCAAAAAAGAATTTGACGAAGCAATAAACGACATGCCCGAAGACTATTCATTGCCAAAAGAGCGTAAAATAACGATGGCAACAGGTGTTGCCGCATACGGACTTATAAAGTATATTTCTGATAAAGTCCAAGCAAAAGTGAAAAATCTCCACATCAATGTGGTTAAAATAGAAAATAGGCTTTTCGGTGAAAGGATTACCGTTGCGGGACTTCTGTGTGGTAACGATATTGCCGATGCACTTTCAGGAACCGAGTTGCTTGACGAAGTGCTTATTCCTTCGGTTTCGTTAAGAAGAGAGGGTGACCTTTTCCTTGACGATATGAGTGTAGAAGAGCTTGCGGAAAGATTAAAGATAAAAGTTACTCCCGTTGAAAGCGACGGGTATGTGTTACTCCAAAGGATTTTGGGAGAAGAGGAGGTATAATATGGCAAGACCTATCGTAGCTGTTGTCGGCAGACCGAATGTCGGCAAATCAACACTTTTCAATAAGCTTTGCGGTCAGCGTCTTTCAATCGTAGACGACACCCCGGGTGTTACACGTGACAGAATCTACGGCGACTGCGAATGGCTTAATCATAACTTTTTGCTCGTTGATACGGGCGGTATCGAGCCTTATTCGGACGACATAATTCTTTCTCAGATGCGTCGTCAGGCTCAGCTTGCTATCGACAGCGCAGACGTTATCGTTATGGTAACAGATATGACAACAGGTGTTGTTGCAACGGATGAAGAGGTTGCGGCTATGCTTCAGCGTAGCGGTAAGCCTGTTGTACTTTGCGTAAATAAGTGCGACAAAGTCGGAGAGCCTCCGCTTGAATTCTATGAGTTTTATAACCTCTGCATCGGTGAACCGATTCAGGTTTCTGCAGTGCACGGTCATGGAACAGGTGACCTTCTTGACGAGGTTATCAAACACTTCCCTGAAGAGGAAGAAAAGGACGACGATGAAGATAAAATCAAGGTTGCTGTTATCGGTAAGCCGAACGTAGGTAAGTCTTCTCTTATCAATGCTATCGCAGGCGAGGAAAGAGTTATCGTTTCAAACATCGCAGGTACAACACGTGATGCAACAGATACAATAATCGAAAATCAGCACGGCAGTTTTGTCTTTATCGATACAGCGGGTATCAGACGTAAGAGCAAGATTGACGAAGCGATTGAAAAATACAGCGTTATCCGTGCAAGAATGGCTGTTGAAAGAGCAACCGTATGCGTAATTATGATTGACGCACAGGAAGGCTTTACGGAGCAGGATTCAAAGGTTGCAGGTATCGCACACGACCTCGGTAAAGCTTGTATTATAGCGGTTAATAAATGGGACGCTGTTGAAAAAGACGGTAAGACAATGGATTCATACCGTAAAAAGCTTATGAACGATTTCTCATTTATGTCTTATGCGCCGATTATCTTCATTTCTGCAAAAACAGGACAGCGACTTGACAGACTTTTCGAGCTTATCAAGTATGTTGACGAGCAGAATTCAATGAGAATTTCAACAGGTAAGCTTAATGACATCCTTGCTGAAGCAACAACAAGAGTTCAGCCGCCGACAGACAAGGGCAGACGTCTTAAGATTTACTATATGACTCAGGCTTCAACACGTCCGCCGACATTTGTCTGCTTTGTTAACAAAAAGGACCTTTTCCATTACAGCTATCAGCGTTATCTCGATAACAGAATCCGTGAGGTATTCGGACTTGAAGGTACACCGACGAAAATGCTTATCCGCGAAAGAGAGTCAAAGTACGAAAAATAAGATTAAAAAGGAGCTGTTTTAGCTCCTTTTTTTCTTGATATTTTTTACGTAATATGTTACACTAATATGAATAAAATTAAGGTGGTGTAGTATGATTATTCTTGGAATAGACCCGGGGTATGCGATAGTGGGGTACGGTATCCTTGAATACAGCAATAACCACTTTACAATCATTCACTACGGTGCGGTCACGACCCCTGCGGGTATGCCGTTTAACCGCAGATTGCAGATTATCTACGATGAGCTAGATGTGCTTATTTCAAAGTACAAACCCGACGTTATGGCGATTGAAAAGCTGTTTTACAACACAAATGCAAAAACAGTAATCGACGTTGCACAGGCGAGGGGAGTTATCGTCCTTGCGGCACAGAAGCACGGTCTTGAAATTGCCGAAT
>JAZRNR010000023.1:0-63841 GCA_045648305.1 Acutalibacteraceae bacterium | reverse complement strand
ACCTACAAACCGGATCAAATCTTTTTAGAATAAACTCATCGTCAGGCTTCTTCACGCCTCGTAATTATGATCTTATACCGTACCTGTGGCGGCCCTATTAAATTGTGTTTCTGTTGAGTTCATTGGACTCGCCTCCCTCTTTCTCAACCCTTGAGTTATTTTTTCTTTGTTTTCCCTTGGTTCGCCTTTATAATAGCATGTGTTTTTGACTTTGTCAATAGTTTTTTTTAAAAAAGTTGAAATATTTTATATAAATTGACTTAATTGCATTTTGTCTTGACTATTCAGCCTTTTATGGTTAAAATATATCTGTATAGACATTATTAAAAGGAGGTTTGTGGAATGGCAGAAGAATTCAATCCCGATCTTGTCAGCGTTATTGACGAAGACGGCGTAGAACATATTTTTGAAGAGCTTGACAGAATTGAAACAGATTCAGCGAAATACGTTGCTTTGCTTCCTGTTTACGATGACGCTGAGGACATCCTCGACGACGACGGTGAAGTAATTATTCTTAAGGTTGAAGAAGATAAAGACGGCGAAACATACCTTTGCCCGATCGAAAATGCAAAGGAGTTTGACGAAGTACAGAAGATTTTCGAAGAAAGACTCAGCGACCTTTTTGAAGACATCGACGAGTAACATCTGATTTCGTTTTCTCCCCTGCCTTGTGCGATAATTTACAGCCCATATTAACCCTACAATTGTATTTTACGGGAGCTTTATCTCCCGGCGCGGATTGCAGACCTCCCGCTTTGCGGACGAAGGGAGCGTGAACCGTTGGGGAAGCACCCACCTGCTTTAACTGCAGGTTACTATCGGTTGTATCCGGCTTGGCGGGGTTTTCAAAAAATAAAAAACCTAAAACTACAGGTGATATAAAAATGTTAAGAATTGTAAAAGCGCAGTTGCTTGACGTTGTACCTCTTGAAATCGGTTTTATTTATGCTCAACGTGCGAAGCTGCCTAACGGGCAGGAAACCGTTGCGTTTTATGTATACGACCAGGATGGTGACAGAACGCTTCCTGTGAAAATAAAGACATATCTTGAAGCTAAATTCGGCTTTCAGTACCGTGAGATTGCAAAAAAATTAGGAAACTACATAGCCTGTGATGCTGCCGTTCTTAAAAGTAACGGCGTAGTTACCCTTTTTGACGACGGAAATATGAATATATTTGATTCTGACGGATCAATTGCCATGCAGGAAAAGCTGATTTATCAGAACTGTCCGATAAGAAGCCTCGCAATGGACGGTAACTGCTTCTGGTGTGTTGTTCCTGACAGAAATTCAATCGTTAAGTTTTCTCCGATAGAGAAGCGTGTTCTTCTTCGTATCGGCGGCGGTGCTTCAGTTGCTTTCAAGCGACCGATCGCCATTTTCAAGCACGAGGATATGCTTTACGTCTGTAACGAATACAACAACGAAATCCGCACAATCAGCCTCAAGGATTATTCCGTCAAGGATTATCTCAAGGTAAACGAGCCTATCAAAAAATATTTCAGAGTAGGTTTTATGGAATACGTTGTGCTTGAGTCAGGCATTTACTGCATTGAACCAAAAGACAAATAACAAAAAAAGGAACTTGCATCTGCAGGTTCCTTTAATTTTTTGGTTATAATAATTTTGGTGATAATATGACAAAAAGTAATTTCAGGGAAATATTTACAATTTTTTGCTTTGGCGGAATAACCTACGGACTGGTTGAGGTTGTAAGCCGAGGGTATACCCATTGGTCAATGCTGCTCACGGGTGGTCTTGCATTTCTTCTTATTCACTTTGTGAACACAAACCTTAAAAGTAACAGTCTTTTGCTGCGTTGCCTTGTCGGCTGCGGAATTATAACCTCGCTTGAATTCATCGTAGGTTGCATTGTAAACCGCGGATTGAACATGAATGTCTGGGATTATTCGGGAGAGAAATTCAACCTCCTCGGTCAGATATGTCCCCTGTTTTCGATGATGTGGTTTCTTATCTGCGTACCCGCCGTATATCTTTCTTATCTTCTTAAAAAGAGTTTAGAATAAACCTTCAAACTCCGCTTTTCTTTTTTCATCTGCAAGACTTGAATAAGAGAAATATGCAACACCGCAGGCTGAACTTTCATTTTCAATGAGGTTCAGCTGTTTTTTTATTATTCCTGCTCCTGCCGTCCACTCGTCGTTCTCGTTCACCCTGTATGCGGCAAGACCGTATATCATTTTTACTTCATCATTTTTATGAATGTCCTCCCACTGCTTCAATGCTTTGTCGAAGGGCAAGACCTTACTTTCAAAACCGTAATAAAGCTGTGGAATTATCCAATCGGCATAGCATTTTTCCTTGCACCAGAGCTTCACATCTGCATACTGCTGTTCATAATTATTCTGAATATTTCCTGCAGGACTTATTGAAAAAACGCAGTCTTCATCTTCATTTTTAACAGCATTATACAAGCGTGAAACAAAGGCTGAAATTGTACTCAACCGCCACTTATCAAGGTTAAGCTTTCCTCCGTCAACAGTGTATTTTTCATAGAAGACCGAATCAACTTTTTCCTCTGTTGATGGATAGAAATAGTCATCGATGTGTATACCGTCAACGTCGTAGTTGTTTATTATTTCGCGCACTCCGTCTGTTACAAGCTTCTGCACTTCAAGTGACGCAGGCGAAAAGTAAATTCCATCGTTTACGAATACAACATCACCCGATTTTTCTTCTATCCATTTCATAGCAGGATGATTTTCAGACAGCTTCGAAAGATCATCACTAAAAGCAATTCTGAACGGATTTATCCACGCATGAAGCGATATATTTCGTTTATGTGCTTCTTCGACTGATATTGCAAGCGGATCGTACGAAACAGCCGCACCCTGCTCACCTGTCAGGTAATGTGTCCACGGAAAGATTTTCGATTCGTAAAAGCTGTCGGCACACGGACGCACCTGCAGAAACACCGTATTGATACCCCACGACACACAATTATCAAGCATCGTCTGCATCTTTTTCCTGAACGATTTTTCGGTTCCGCCTTTTTCTTTAATCATACTCAGTTCATCATAGTAAATCCACACAGCAGAAACAGGCGTTGTATCAGTTTCAGGGATATTCTCTTTTTCTTCATTATGTACAGCGCAACCCGACAAAAGGATAACAACTGTAAAAATCAAGCACATTATTCTTTTCATCCGGACCTCACTTGACTTGTATGTTAGTATAATTATATAGTTATTTTTAAGTGGTGATTTTTATGAAATATATTATTGCATTTTTTGCGGTTGTTTCTGTTTTCAGCATAGTGATAACCGTATATGACAAGCTTGCGGCAAAAAGCAACAGCAGAAGAATCCCCGAAAAGACTTTGCTTCTGACAGGCTTTCTCGGCGGTGCCTGTGCAATGTTTCTTACAATGATTACAATAAGGCACAAAACACGGCATATGAAATTTATGGTACTTCTTCCGCTTATGTCCGCTTTACATATCGCGTTGATAATATACTTTGATTACCAACAAACCATACTTTAATTGCCAACAAGCCATAAGGTTTTGAAAGGTATATTTTCGCCTCGGCTTCGTTAAAAATCTAATATATCTTTCTGCAAGTACAGCCTGAAGAAAATTTCCTCAGGCTGTTTTTTTATAATGTTTTAAGCGCACCTGTCGGGCAGGAGTTTACACACTTCTGACAGTTTTTACAGAATTCTGTTACGGACGAATCTGCAAATTCAGGCTTGATTACCGTTGAGAATCCTCTGCCGACAAGTCCGATAAGACCTTTGCCGACCTCTTCGTCACAGACACGGACACAAAGATTACAAAGCACACATTTATTCTGATCACGTTCGATGTACACGAGCTTTTGCTCCTTCGGGCAATCGTGCTTTTCACCCGCAAAACGTGCAGGCTGAACATCATACTGATTTGCATAACGGATAAGCTTACAGTCGTGATAATCGTGGCAACCGCACTCAAGACAGCGTTTAGCTTCGCTCACAGCAGCTTCAACACTGAGCCCAAGGTTTACCTCGTCGAAGTCCTTAATTCTCTCTTCAGGGCTTCTCTGCGGCATTTTTACACGGGATATCTTTTCTCTGTCTGCAAGATCTGCAGCAGTTACGATTTTTTCGGAAACATATGGTTTCTTATATGCGATTATCTCACCGTTAAGGTAACTGTCAATCACTTCAGATGCCTTCTGTGCCTCACCTATTGCTTCGATTGCAATTGACGCTCCGCGGTTTGTTGCATCACCCACGGCAAACACACCTTCAAGGGATGTTCGGAACGTTTTTGTATCCGCAGAAATATTACCGCGGTCTGTAAGCTCAAGACTTTCGAATCCGCTGATATTGATTTTCTGACCGATAGCCATAATAACATTATCAAGCTCGATTGTTTCAAACTTGCCTTCAACCGCAACAGGACTGCGACGTCCACCCGCATCGGGTTCACCGAGCTCCATAACCTGAAGCTTAACGGATTTAACCTTGCCGCCTTCGCCGATAATTTCAACGGGATTGTTGAGGAATTTATAAATTACACCTTCCTCTTCAGCCTCGTCGATTTCAACCTTTTCCGCAGGCATTTCAGCTCTTGTTCGTCTGTAGATAACATAAACTTCCTCTGCACCGAGTCTTACTGCGGATCGGCAGGCATCCATAGCTGTATTACCACCACCGATAACAGCAACCTTTTTACCGAGCTTAACAGGATTTCTAAGAGCAACCGAACGAAGGAAATCTATACCTCCGTAAACACCGTCAAGGTTTTCGCCCGGAATCCTCATTGAGCTGCTTTTCCATGCACCGATTGCAACAAGCGTTGCATCGTGTGCATTTTTTATTTCGTCGAAAGTTATATCTGTACCGATACGGATATTATTTTTCATCTCAACGCCAAGCTCGGCAATTGAAGCAATTTCCATATCGAGAACTTCCTTGGGAAGTCGGTACTGCGGAATACCGTAACGAAGCATACCGCCCATTTTCGGCATAGCATCATAAACCGTTACCTTATGACCCTTGACAGCAAGGAAATATGCCGTAGTAAGGCCTGCAGGACCGCCACCGATGATACCTACTGATTTGCCCGTGTTTTCTGCGATTTCAGGCACAAACTTATCGCCCGATTTAAGGTCTTCGTCAGCTGCAAAACTCTTAAGAAAAGCAATTGAAATCGGCTCTTCAACCATTTTCCTTCGACAGGCGGTTTCGCAAGGATGCGGACATACTCTTCCGATTGAAGCAGGAAGAGGCACCCTGTCCTTTACAAGCTCAACAGTTTCCTTGAATTTACCCTGAGCGATGAGTTTAACATAACCCTGACAGTCTGTTCCTGCAGGGCAGTTGAGCGAGCAGGGACCCTTGCAGTCGCCCGTGTGGTCAGACATAAGAAGCTCAAGTGCAATCTTTCTTGACTGTCTTACTCTCGGTGTATCGGTGCTGATTACCATACCGTCGCTTGCAATGGCTGAACATGCACGAAGAAGCTTCGGAATGCCCTCAACCTCAACGGTACAAAGACCGCATGCACCGTATGCTTTCACCTCTTCAATATAGCAAAGAGTCGGAATTTCAATACCGTTCGCTTCGGCAATCTGAAGGATAGTCTGCCCTTTTTCGGCTGATATTTCAATGCCGTTTATTTTAACATTTATCATATCCATCAAATCACCTCATTCCATAACAATTGCGCTGAATTTACACAGATTATAACAAGCACCGCATCTGATACACTTTTCTTTATCAATGATATGCGGTTTCTTCGGAGAACCGCTGATTGCATCAACGGGACATTTCTTTGCACAAAGTGTACATCCCCTGCACTTATCGGCAACAATCCTATAAGAAAGAAGATCCGCACAGGATTTCGCAGGACATTTTTTCTCGTTTATATGTGCTTCGTATTCATTTCTGAAATACTTGATTGTAGTTAATACAGGGTTCGGTGCTGTCTGTCCGAGACCGCAAAGTGCACCGTCCTTAATGCTGTAGCAAAGCTCTTCAAGAAGCTCAATATCGCCTTCTTTACCCTCACCTTTTACAATGCGGTTAAGGATTTCGAGCATTCTCTTTGTACCGATACGGCAGTGAACACACTTGCCGCAAGACTCTTTGGTTGTGAAGTCAAGGAAAAACTGTGCCATACCTACCATACAGGTTGACTCATCCATAACAACCATACCGCCCGAGCCCATAATAGCACCTGTTGCACCGAGTGCCTTATAATCGATAACAGTATCAAGCAAATCCGCAGGGATACATCCGCCTGACGGACCTCCCATCTGAACAGCTTTGAACTGAGCATCATTTTTGATTCCGCCACCGATATTGAAAATAACATCTCGAAGCGTTTTACCCATCGGGATTTCAACAAGACCGCCTTTTTTAATTTTACCTGTAAGAGCGAAAACCTTTGTACCCTTACTATTTTCGGTACCCATAGCTGCAAAGGCTTCACCGCCGTTGAGGATAATCCAGGAAACGTTTGCAAAGGTTTCAACATTGTTGATATTTGAAGGCTTATACCAATAGCCTGACTGTGCAGGGAAAGGCGGTTTAAGACGAGGCATACCTCTTTCGCCCTGAAGCGACTCAATAAGTGCGGTTTCCTCACCGCAGACAAATGCACCCGCACCTGCCTTTATACGCATTTTGCAGGAGAAGCCTGAACCGAGAATATTTTCGCCAAGATAACCCTTTTCTTCAGCTTCCCTGATGGCATTTGTAAGACGTTCAATTGCAAGCGGATATTCGGCTCTTACATAAACAACAGCCTCTTTTGCACCGATTGCATAAGCGCCGATAAGCATACCTTCAATGAGGTTATGCGGGTCGCTTTCGATAACAGCTCTGTCCATAAATGCGCCAGGGTCACCCTCGTCTGCATTGCAGATAAGATATTTATAATCGCCCTGTGCCTGACGTGCGGCATTCCACTTGAACCACGTCGGGAATCCTGCACCGCCGCGTCCTGCAAGACCCGACAGCTTGATTTCTTCAATAACATCTTCGGGATTCATTGTGTTGAGGACTTTTTTGAGTGCCTTATAACCGTCGCCCGAAACATATTCTTCAATTTTCTCAGGATTAATAATACCGCAATGACGAAGTGCAATACGGGTCTGCTTTTCAAGAAAAGCTTTGTCATCATCCGTAATTTCAATATCATCAACAGCATTTTCGTTACCGTTTACAAATTCTATAATTTTTTCGGCATCCGACGGCTGAACCTTAACAAGACGCTTTACGAGGCTGTCACCGTCATAGATATCAACAACAGGCTCAAGGAAACACATGCCGATACAGCCTGTTATTGTCAACTCGGAAGAAGAACCGACCAAAGCTTCAATTGCAGAATAAACCTTAGCGGCACCTGCAGCAATTCCACAGCTGCCCTGCCCTACAACTATACGCATTTTCAGTCCTCCTCTGCCTTAAGATTTCTTAAAATTTCCTTTGTTTTTTCAGGGGTAAGTCTGCCGTATGTTTCGTCATTAATCATCATTACTGGAGAAAGGCTGCAGCAACCAAGGCAAGCAACATTCTTAAGAGTAAAAAGGCCGTCAGCTGTTGTTTCACCGTCAGAAATACCGATTTCTTCCTTGATAGCTTTTTCGATTTTTTCAGAACCGTTTACGTGACAGGCTGTACCCTGGCAAAGCATAATAAGATACTTACCCACGGGCTGAAGGCGAAACTGAGAATAAAACGTTGCAACACCCATCACCTTTGCAGGAGTTAAGCCGATTCTTTCAGCAATATGATAAAGAACATCCGTCGGCAGATAGCCGTAGATATCCTGAGCGTGCTGTAATACTGTTATAAGACTTCCGTCAACAGAAGCATATTTGTTGAGCACATCATTTATAAGCGATAAATCACTCTTTTTGCAATTACAGCAAGACATAAAAAGACCTCCCCTTATACACTTATACATAATTGGTATTTTATCATAAAATTTAAAATTAATCAATATTTAAACAATCGAATATATTGACAACAGAAGATAATTTTGTTAAAATATATGAGCTGTTTTGACAGAACAGAAAAATAGCAAAAAATTAATACGGAAGCGTATCGAAGTGGTCATAACGGGGCTGACTCGAAATCAGTTAGGGAGCAATCCCCCGCGAGTTCGAATCTCGCCGCTTCCGCCAGAAATTAAGGAATCATACTTTTGTATGGTTCCTTAATTTTTTGTTTGTGCGAGATTCGAAAAGACCGGTTTGGCTTCGCCAAATTGCAACCTTCCGGTGGACGGTTGCAAAGGTCGGGTGCGTGCCACAAGCGACAGCGCAGTGGGCGAATCTCGCCGCTTCCGCCAAAAATAAGTAACTTTTGTTTACCAAAAGTTACTTATTTTTTATCCATTGCAAAAGCAATGGCATATCATCACGCTTTAGCGTGTATAGCATCACCAAAGGTGCATATCATCAACCGAAGGTTGTATCGCTTTTTCAATGATGATATACCGCAACATGTTGCGGATGATATGCAAGGCTTCGCCTTGATTGCGTTACAAAATCATGATATAATATTAACAAGCTTGAATTTTAAGAGGTAAAGCAAGGTGATACAATGACCGTTTTTGAAAAAATTTATGAAGTGGTTTGCAACATACCTGAGGGTAAGGTCGCAACTTACGGGCTGGTTGCACTGCTTGCAGGCAATCCGCGTTGGGCACGAGTTGTCGGATACGCTTTACATGTAAACCCTGCACCGGGTGTTATCCCCTGCCACCGTGTTGTTAACCGCGAGGGCAGAACAGCAGAAAGCTTCGCTTTCAGAGGCGGTGACGTTCAGCGACAGTTACTTGAAAAAGAAGGCGTAGTTTTTGAAAACAACGGTCATATCGATCTGAACAAATACCTGTGGAAACCGTAATTTCACTATAAATTTTACAAGATTAAACTTCAGGATTCAAAAAACATTTTATGAATTATTAAAGTAGCCGTAAAAAACAAATTGTTTTTTACGGCTACTTATTCAGAATATAACGATATTAAATTTCTGATCAACTATTGTTAACAATCCAATCTGCGATTATTTTGTTAGCCTCAAGGTCGATCATTCCGTGCGGATGGTGTCCGCGGCAACCGACACGGATTGTTTTAAGCAAATCCGTACCCTCAAAAGCATCCTCCAGGAGCTTACCGTTTTCTTCATAAATAACGGATTTATCATCCGTTCCGTAAACCATTATTACGGGAATTCTGTTTTCAATAAGCACATCTGCCATATTTATCGGATGGTCGTTAAATTTCAGCAGATGAGATCTTTTAATTCCCGGGTATGCTTTTATAAATTCGTTTTCCCATACCCTTTCGCAGTCCTCATCGCCGATTTTTCCGGGAAAGCTACAATAATTAAGAACAGGTGCATCAATGAAAACACAGGAAACAAGCTCGGGATAAAAGCCTGCAAACCTCAACGCGTGTGCTCCCCCACAGCTCATTCCGACAGGTACACACTTTCCAGTTATTCCGTATTCCTTTGCGATATATTCAAGGAACCTCGCTTTGATATCGCAATCCTCTTTCGTTGCAAAGCGTGAAATATTATCCACACCAACAACATGAAATCCACGTTCAAGAAGTTTTATTTCAACATCAGGAAATGCATTCCAATATTCAACTTTTATTGCAATTTTACCGACAGGTTTAACCTTCGGAAAAACAACGGTTGCATCGTGACCTTCGAACAAAAACTCTTCACTTTCGAATCCGTGCCAGTCTTCTTTCATTGTAAACACCTCACTATCCGCATTATATCACGGTATACTTAAAAAGAAAAGTTTTATCTATTGATAATACTGCTGTTTTGTGATAGAATTTGCGGTGCTATAATTCATTGGAGGCTTACGATGTTTAACAAACTTATTGGTGACAAGCGTTTTTACAGACACGTTTTCACCCTTATGATTCCGATACTTATACAAAACGGAATAACCAACTTTGTCAATATGCTCGACAACCTCATGGTAGGACAAGTCGGGCAGACGGAAATGATTGGTGTTTCCGTTGCGAATCAGCTCATTTTTGTTTTCAACCTCTGCATTTTCGGTGCTGTATCGGGTGCAGGAATTTTCGGTGCGCAGTTTGTCGGCAGTGGCGACACAAAAGGTCTTCGCGACACCTTCCGCTTCAAGATTCTTTTCTGCTCTGCACTGACCGTCGGCGTTATGTTTCTCTTCTTTTTGGGCGGAGATTTTCTTATTAACCTCTACCTCAAAGGAGAAGGCACTGCGGAAGAAATTGCAGCATCATTCAAAGCAGGCCGTGACTACCTTAACGTTATGATTATCGGACTTCTCCCCGCTTCGCTTGTGCAATGCTATGCAAGCACACTCCGCGAAACAGGCAAAACAATGCCACCAATGGTTTCGGGACTTGTCGCTGTTGCTGTTAATCTGGTTTTCAACTACATCCTCATTTTCGGTCACTTCGGTGCTCCGAAGCTCGGTGTTGTCGGTGCAGCAATTGCAACCGTTTTTTCGAGATTTGTTGAACTTGCAATCGTATCATTCTGGACACACCGTCACAAAGAAGAAAACAAATTTATCGTCGGAGCATACAGAAGCTTCCGCGTGCCGATGTCGCTTGTTAAAAAGATTTCGCAGAAGGGTCTTCCGCTTATGCTCAACGAAACAATGTGGGCAGCAGGTCTTGCTTTTGTAAATCAGTGTTACTCGGGCGAAGGTCTTGCCGTTGTTGCGGCAAACAATATTGTGCAGACGTTTTTCAATGTTTTTGCCGTCGCTTTTCAGGCTGTCGGAGTTTCAATCGGCATTGTGCTCGGTCAGCTTCTCGGTGCAGGAAAAATCAAAGAGGCAAAAGAATCCTCTGTCAAGCTTATTGCTTTTTCGGTTTTCATCAGTCTTATCGTGATGGCCGCATTCTTTATCAGTGCAGAATTTATCCCCGATTTTTACAAGCTCGAACCTGAAGTTAAAACCCTTGCAACAAGAATGATGCAGATTTGCGCACTTGCAATTCCGTTTGATGCAATTGCGAACGCTTCATATTTCACACTTCGTTCAGGCGGTCAGGCAATTATTACAATCATTTTCGATTCGGGCTTCGTCTGGGCAACAACGGCACCGCTTGCATTCATTCTCTGTAACTTCACTCCGCTCGCAATCATTCCTATTTTCATATGTTGTCAGGCAACGAATGCACTCAAAGCCGCACTCGGTCTGTACTTCGTCGGCAAAGGAAAATGGATTAAAAAAATAGTAGCTTAAAAACAGATAAAGAAAACTCTCGAAAAAAATCCGAGAGTTTGTTTTTTAATATCCTACTGCCAAGCCAAAAAGAAGAATTGCACTTGTAAGGATGATATTCATAAGCTGGAACTTCCAGCTGAATTTAACCCATTTGCTGTAGCTGACATCGGCAAGACCGAGGCTTATGAGAAGTACGGGATTTGTCGGATAGAACACGTTTGAAAAACCGTCGCCGAATGCGAATGCAACAACGCAAAGCTGAGCAGAAAGTCCGAAAATCTGTGCCATCGGTACAATCAGCGGAATGAGCATAAAAGCCTTTGCCGAGCCTGACGGAATAAAGAAATTCATTACAAGAACAATGAGATAAATGAAAAGTATTACCGCCCATTTCGGCATTGAACCTGCAATACCGACCGCCTCGTGAAGAATTGTATCAAGAACGTTTGCTTCCTCAAGAGTGTATTTGATTGACGAAGCCATAAGAATCATAAGCACCGCAGGGAAAATGCTTGTTACACCCTGCCAGGATGTTTTTGCAAGCTCTTTACCCTTCATTCCCGAAACGAGAGTTGAAACAACACCCGCAATCAAAAACATTACAGCAACGATAATCATTGTGTAATCCTGCAAAGCAGGAATAAAGCCTGAGCAAAGAATTGTAAGCAAGCCTGCACCGAGAATTGAAGCGAAGCAGATAAGACCTTTATCCATCTTCTTATCTGCAATAAATGAGTCAAGCTCATTGCTCTTCTCAATCGGCTTTTCGTGCTTCTTTGCATAAAGGACAATAAACGCCATAAGACAAGCATAAATAAGTACAAATGAAACGATACGAAGCCAGGGATCCGAGAACATCGGAAGGCCTGCAAGCTCCTGCGCAACACCTATTGTGAACGGATTGCATACACCCGCAGCAAAACCGCAGCCTGCCGCAAGAATACTCATTCCGACACCTGTCAGTGCATCCCAACCGAGATTTATCGAAAGTGCAACAACAATCGGAACAAGCGGAACAACCTCTTCAAAAGAGCCGATCATAGAGCCCATAGCCATAAAGAAAAACGTTATAACAGCCATAAGTCTGTAACGGACTCCACCGAATCGCTTTACCATTTTATCGAGCATATATTTCATAATTCCCGACTTGTCGAGGCTGTTAAAAATACCGCCGATTACAAGAAGGAACGCGATAACGGCAATCAACGTGCCGTTACCCTCAGCTCCGAGCACAAGAAACGGAGAGAGAACCCATTTCCAGAAAGGAATTCCGCCCTCAACGGAAGAATATCCGTTAACGTCGATAATCGTATTGCCATACGTGTCAAGTGCATAGGCATATTCTCCGCCCGGGATAACAAGAGTAAGAATATATGTACCGACCATTAGAGCAAAAATGACAATTATTGCAGTGATAAAGGACTTGACGTTTATGTTAAGTCCGCCTTTTTCTTTTTCAGCCATATTAAACTTCCTTCATAACATATTTATAAAAATCAACCGCAGGAGCAAGTGATTTGATTTCTACATATTCATTGATACCGTGAATACCCTCAATCTGTTCATCCTTCATAAGGAAAGGAGCAAAGCGTACACAATGGTCGCTGATACGGCACATATAACGGCTGTCGCTCGCACCTGTCATTATCCACGGAGATGTTCTGACTCCGTCAAAAATACTTTCAACAGCTTTTTCGATCAGTCTGAACTGTTTTGAACGGAAATCTGTAACACCCGAATCCATTCCCGGGTCAAGAATTTCGGTTTCGATATCAAACTTTTCCGCGAGCTGTGATATTTCTTCAATGCTTGATTTTCCGCCCTGATGAGGAGAAAATCTCATATTACCGATTACCCACGCTTCCTGCGGAAGGACGTTCGTACCCTCCGAGCCTGAAGCCATCGTGAAAGCAACGGTTGTCCGGAGCATCGCGTTACCGGGGGCAGAAACCATCGGCATAACTTTTTTAAGTACGGGAGAGAAAAGACGCGAATTTGCAAGAATAAACTTCAGCGGACCCGACATTGTTTCGGCAACGCTCAAAAAAGTTTTTTCAACCGTGGGCGAAATCTTCGCTTCGAAAAGATTCTTTTTCTCAACCGCAGCCATAAACTGACCAAGTCGGACAAGCGGTGTATTCTTGCCCGGTGTTGATGCATGACCGCCCGATGAACGTGCAATAAATTTTAAATCCGCACATCCTTTTTCACCGACGCCGATCATTGCGTAAGTGCCCTTTGCACCGCCGATAGGCTCTTCAAGTATCATACCGCCCTCGTCAAGCACCATATAAAAATGAATTCCGTGAAGCAGAAGCTCGTGCGAAATCATATCCGCACCCGAGCCATCACATTCTTCCGTGCAGGCAGAAACGAAGTATGTATCCCTGTTCGGAGTGAATCCTTCTGACACAAGCTCATCAGCCGCCTGAAGCATAGCCCAAAGACCGCCCTTTGTGTCAAGAGTGCCTCTTCCCCAGACTCTTCCCTCGGCAATTGCACCCGAGAACGGAGGATACTTCCATTCACCTGAAGCTTCAACAACATCGTGATGATTCATAAACATTACAGGCTGTTCGTCAGTACTGCCTTTCCACTTCATCATAAAACTGCCGTTGAAATCCTCAAAGGAGCAGACTGCAAAAAGAGAAGGAAACATTTCACGGAGAATATCGTGAAAACGGTAGAATTTTGTTTTGTCCGTTTGATTGTAAGTAGAAATTGTTTCCGCCTGAATAAGTCTTGAAAGCCTTTCTGCATAGAATCTGTTTCTTTTGTCAGACATACCGTCACTCCTTTAAGTATAATACCGAGGTATTATATCACAAGTTTTCGGTATTGTGAAGTGTTATTTAAAAAAGAAAATCCCGGATTCATTCGGGATTTTCAGATTTATTCTCTTTTTCTGCCTTAAGCTTTTTATATATAAAAACGGTCGTAACCACATCTGCACAGAAAACAAACTGCAACGGAATTAGCCATATGTACCTGCTGAAAACCTTGGGCTTTTCGTTTATCGCACAAATCACAGCAGACGTTGCTACAAGTCCGCTCAACACAAGTGCAATACAGTCCGTAATAAAATAAATGATTGCAAAAGGAAACGTAAAAAGCATCATAAAGCACAAACAGGCAAAAACAAAATTAAAAATATATGCAGGAATTTGTATGAACTTTACAATCATCACAGCTCGTGCAAGATTATAAGCATCCCTCTTGTTTTTCAGGCTCTTATGAACACAGGCAATAGTGAGTATAGTTGTAAAAACCAAAACCAAACCAAGCATAATAAGCATTAATATTTTTTGCTCTGATAAAAAGAACATTGCCGCAACACCAAGATATGGAGTAAGTGCAAGGAGTGCGAAATAAAAAATCTTCTTAAATCCCATTTTATCACCCTTTCAGACATTACGATAACACACTTCATATTTAAAAACAATCAACCCGACTTTACATTGATAAAAATCTTTGTAAAGCCAGGTTGACGTTTCAGTATTATCAAGAGCAATTCATGAACTGTCCACAATCGCTCCACTAATTAGAATTAAATATTATTATATACAACACAAAAATCAGCAGGAGGCATCATTAAAAAACCGTCCGATTTCTCGGACGGTTTTGTGTTGATTATTTTTCTTCCTTTTTCTTGTGGAAGAGGATTTTGTCTACCGGGAAGTAGAGGAAGAACTGAACTGCTGAGCAGATCATTGTTGCGATGTTCTTTGCAGCTGTCTCATTAAGATTCCAACCAACGAAAACTTCCTTGAGTGTCGGATTAAGCCAAGCTGAGAAGAAGATAAGAGCGATTGTGAAAACGAGATAAATCGGAAGTGCAACAGCAAGGTTAGCACCTGAGTTAAATGTTTTTTCCTTATTAACAAAGAATGCAACGATCTGTGCAACAACGTTTGCTACGTTACTTACAATAAAGTATCCGAGACCACCGATAGCTGCCGGATAAACAAATTCCCACCAAGCGAAATCAACTGAATAAAGTTCCTTGATTGCAGGGATGAGCTGAAGCGTGTTAAGAAGAGCAAACTGCACGATCATCGCAAGCAAGCTTACAACAATAAACTTAACAAACTGCCAGATAGTAACGATAAGTGATCCTTTTTCTTCAGCCGCGTTGTCGATACTCTTCAATCCGCCGGCTTTTTTTTCAGTGTTTTTTGTAGCCATAATTTTAAATCTCCTCAAAATGTAATTGTGGGAAATCCACTTTGTTTATTTTACCATTAAAGAAAGAATTTTGCAACAATTATTTTACAGGTATAAGCAGCATTCGTTTGTTTTCTAGATAATCCGCACTGAGCTCGTTTTCTTGCATAATGTCCTCTACGGTTGTGTTATATCTCCGTGCAATATCCCAGACACTTTCGCCACCGGAGCAAAAATAAATCACAACAGAAGGTTTTTTATCTTTTTTACCTTTATCTTCTTCAACCTCAAGTGAGGTAAGCACTTTTTCCCTGACATTTTTTGCAACAGCCACGCTTATAAAAAGCTCTGCCTTGAAATCGATTCTGCCGTCGCTCATAAGATTTGCAGAGCAACCACCCAAAGCAACCTGCGGCATACAGCAACCAGAATTCTCATCGTCGATTATTCTTGAAAAATCAAATTCAGCTTCCCGTTCACAAAGCACAGGAATACCCTCTGAATCGATAACGATAAGATTAACGGGAACCTTACCGCTGATTATTATTCTGTCACCCTCGGTACGGCTTCTGCTTTCAGGAGCAGAAACAGAAAAAGCATACAGCTTTTGTGGCTTCATTGATGAAACATCAAGACTTTGCTTGCAGACAATGCTTTCATTTATTGTGCTTTCAAGAAGCTGAAAATCCATTGGAGTATATGTTGCATTGATTTCATTTTCAGTTGAATAGGCATCGGTTACAATATTTATACTCTGCCTCTTATAGGCTGTAACCTGTGCATGAATTTCAGCATTGATGTTCATATAACGGTATTCACCGTCATTATCCGTTTTTGGTTCGGCTAAAAGCCGTGTAACGTGCATTTTCACATCCACTTTGCATTCATCCGTAACTGCCGCAGATTCAACTATTTCATTGAATGGAATATTGCTACAAAGCGTACAGGTTTCGTTATTACCGTTATCTGAACAATAAAGCACCCTGACTGCAAGCTCGCCTTTGAGAAGGATTTTTCCCTTGATTATTTTGCTTTCGTGAAGTATCGGGGAAGCAAATGCATCCAGAATCTTACCTATGCCTGCATTGTTATCACCGACATTTTCAACCTGTGAAATTTCAAAAGATTTCGTTGTAACAGCAATAATGTCGTCAATATCAAGACCCTTTCTTTTAAGCTGTATACCTTCTCCGTTTGCATCGCTTATAAGTGATTTGCTTTTATTACCCAACACCCTGAAACGTATACTCATAGCTCCGTGTACATCTATCCTTCGTTTGCTGACAGCACGGCAATTAACATATTCAGTTTTTGCACTGCAGCTCAGAAAAGCATCGTCCAAAGCAGAATTGAGCTCCGCATATTTTGAAAAAGGATAGTCCTGGTCATAACAGAACACCTTATTTTTCTCATCGGCGTATATGATTCTTATTTTAGCGTTACCGTCAGCTGTTGCTCTGTCACCGATAAGCTTGGAGCTTGTTATTGATGTTGACACGGTACATTTTATAATCCTCATTATATCAGGGCAATAATCGGGCAGGGTGACATCGCAGTCCACGCTCTGCTCAACGTAGTTATCGTAATAAATTTCACTCATCCCTATGTTTCTTGTAATCAGCTCAATGCTCATATTAAAACCTCTCTTTTTTGATTTTCTTTTTAAATCTATGAGCAAATCGGAACAAATATGAGTATTATTTTAAACTATGTTAAGTTCCCATCCTTTTGTGTTGGTTACAAAATCAATCCACTCTTCCCTTTCATCTTCAGTAAAGTTGTTTTCAAAAGCAAACATTGAAATAGTAAGGTTGCACAAATCCGTAGGATAAAGACCATTAAAAATACTACACATACTTTCTTTTGAAAGTCTTACACAACTTGAAAAATCCATACTTTTACCAATAGAACCTTCAACAAACCTGACTGTTTCAAGACTTGAACACCCGATAAACATTGCAGAAACATTAGTAGCAAAGCTCATATCAAAACAACCGTTAATTTCCTTTAAAACTGAACAATTTAAAAAAGCTCTTTCATAGTTTCCTGCTGCCGAAACAGTTCCGAAATCAACACTTTGAAGCAGCGTTGCTTCATAAGCAAAATGATACATACTATGACATTTCTCAAGACTATCAATTTTAATTGATTTAATTGTTTTGCAACTTTTAAAAGTATTGGCAAAACTTTCTATTTTATGAGTATTACGAAGCTCAACTTTTTCAATAGATTGGTGCGAAGCAAAAACTGACGAAAACGATGTAACCGCTGACAAATCAAGACCAATTTCCTTAAGATTAGAACTAAAATTATTTGCTGAAAATGCAGTTATAGATGATGTATTCAACATAGGTAAAGAGTATTTAGCCGAGCCTCCTACCCATAAAGCATAAGTTGGTACAGTTTTAAGACTGATCGCATAATCAACCATATCCCACTTATCAGCCTTTTCTTTGTAATAATCAATATCTTTATTAAGCTGGACTATCTTGTTATTGAGACTATTTTTTTCAATGTTATGCGAGGTCTCGAGTTCACTGATCTCTCTGTTTTTTTCTTCAACTGCTTCCTTTGTTCGTTTGTTAGCTTCAATAATCTGTTCACCGAGAAGCATTTTTTCGGCAATATGAGCCTTTTTAAGGTCGTTTATCTCGTCCTCATAGTCAAGATATGCCTGGGCGATACATTCACGTTTAAAGCGGTCAAAAAGCACTTCAGATGGACTGAAGGTTTTGCAATCTTCCGGAAGAAGACTTTCGGAAACACGAATTTCAACCTTGTCCGATGTTATCACCTTTTCATTTTCAAAACCGATTACTGAAAGTTCAAATTCACCCTGATGGGTAAGTACCTCCCACGGCACTTTCACCCTGTCAGATATGATTTCGATAATATAATATTCAGACGAACTGTTTCTGAAAACGGCAGCTTTAGAATCAAAGCGACGCCAACTGCGGTCAAAATGAAAACACAGACAAACTGTTTCGTTTGCATTTGCCGCAATCGAAAATTTGTCCGCACCGATAAGCCGCTGTTTTTCAAGCGTTAAATCATATTTTATCATTTTATTTTCTCCTTATGCACCTCCATAGCACCATACTATATATTATAGAAAACATTTGTTCTGTTTGTCAAGATTTTTTTGCTTTACAATGATAATTTTATATAGTATTATATATGAGTAAATTTATGCAAAGAAGGTTTTGAAATGGAAATTGTAAAGCTTACTCCGTCCGTTGCTGACAACATCTGGGGCGGTACAAGACTTATTGAAGAATACGGAATCAAGACAGATAAAAATCCTGCCGCTGAGGCTTGGGTGCTTTCCTGCCATCCTGCAGGTCCTTCTACCGTTCAGAACGGCAAATACAAAGGAAAGACTCTTCACGAGGTTTATCTCGAAGATAAATCTATCTGCGGTAAAAAGGGCGAAAAGTTTGAATTTTTCCCACTTCTTATAAAGTTCATCGATGCAAAGCAGAATCTTTCAATCCAGGTTCATCCCGACGATGAATATGCAATGCGTGTTGAGGGCGAATACGGCAAAACAGAGGCTTGGTACATCCTTGACTGTGACCCCGATGCAGAGCTTATTCTCGGATTCAACCGCGAAGTAAGCGTTGAGGAATTCAAGGAAGCTGCAAAGTGCGACGCAATGATGGATATCTGCAACAAAATCAAGGTAAAGAAAGGTGACCTTTTCTTTATCGAATCAGGTACAATGCACGCTATCTGTAAGGGAATTCTCCTTGCCGAAGTTCAGCAGAATTCCAACACAACATACAGAATTTATGACTACGGCAGACTCGGCAACGACGGCAAGCCCCGTGAGCTCCACGTTGACAAGGCGGCTGATGTTACAAAACGCTGTCCGCCGGTTATTGCAGATTCATCAGAAAGAAAAACTGAGAAGTTCGAAAATGCAACAAGAGCCGAGCTTACAACCTGCGATCTTTTCACAATGTATAAGCTCGACGTTGACGGTAAATATTCAGCTGTTGCAGATGATGAAAGCTTTGTTTCTCTTCTCTGCCTTGAGGGCGAAGGCAAAGTTACCTGCGGTGAAACAACTCTTTCTTTCGTAAAGGGCGAAAGCATTTTCATTCCTGCATCAAGCGGTGAATACACCGTTGAAGGCAAACTCGAAATTCTTGAAAGTACGTTATAATAACAAAACCTGCAAAGCTTTAAGCCTTGCAGGTTTTCATTTTTATTTAAGATAAGCTTCAAGTCTGTAAATCGGCTGACCGAGGTCGGAAAAACGTTTTTCATATTCGGTAACAATGTTGCCCTCGAAATCCGAATTGTGGAGATCAAGCGAAACGTTTTTGATTGTGAAGCCGTAATCCGAAAACTCACCGATTGAATACTCGAAGAAATGCATATTATCCGTCTTTTGGTGAATTTCACCCTGCGGAACAAGCATCATTTCGTAGAGTTTCAGGAAAGTTTTGTTTGTAAGTCTGTGGTTTGCATATTTCTTCTTCGGGAACGGGCAAGAAAAATTAAGATACAATCTTTCAATTGTTTTATCAGGGATAAAACAGGGAAGATACTCCGCACCGCCTTTGATGAAATACACATTTTTAAGTCCTGCTTCGATTGCCTTTTCACAAGCCTGAACAATAACGTTTGCACTTTTTTCAACAGCGATATAGTTTATATCAGGATTTCTTTTTGCAATTTCGCATACAAACTGACCCTTACCGCAACCGATTTCCATATGTACGGGATTATCGTTTCCGAAGATTTCCTTATAATCAAAATATGTCTTTGTGTTGATAGCTGTACTGAAGTTTTTATCGTCTGAGCGTATTTCAAAAAGGATGGCCTGACACTCGTTTAATCTGCTTTCAAGATTTTTCTTTTTTCTCATTCTCATAGCGGTTTCACCGTCCGTTTAATATTCGCTATATTTTACCTTATTTTGTCCCCTTCGTCAACTCATTACTTGACAAAAAATGAAAATCAATATATAATCACTAACAATGACTGTGACAGGAAAAAGTAGGACGGCAGTTAAGCAAAGAGAGTTTTCGGTCGGTGTAAGAAAACGTGAGCTTCCGTGTGAAATACATCCTTGAGTTGTGCACTGAACAAATATGTTTTTCAGTAGGCTGCACCGTGAGCGCGCGTTAAAGCGTAAGAGTGTATTGCACTCGCCGAGGTCATACTCGTGAGGGTATGATAAATAGAGGTGGTAACACGTTAATTCGTCCTCTGTCCTATGACAGGGGTATTTTTATTTTCTGTCACAAAACGTAAACAAGAAAGGAAATTTCGTTATGAAAATTTATGACGAGCTCGTAGCCAGAGGTCTTATCGCTCAGGTTACAGATGAAGATGAAATCAAAGAACTTATCAACAACGGTAAAGCTGTTTTCTACATCGGCTTTGACCCGACAGCTGACAGCCTTCATGTAGGTCACTTTATGGCTCTTTGCCTTATGAAAAGACTTCAGATGGCAGGCAACCGTCCGATCGCTTTGCTTGGCGGCGGTACAGGTATGATCGGTGACCCTTCAGGCCGTTCAGATCTCCGTAAGATGCTCACAAAGGAAGATATCGACCACAACATCGCTTGCTTCAAAAAGCAGATGAGCCGTTTCATCGAATTCGGTGAAGGTAAGGCAATGATGGTTAATAACGCAGACTGGCTTCTTGACCTTAACTATGTTGAGGTTCTCCGTGAGGTTGGTACATGCTTCTCAGTTAACAATATGCTCCGTGCTGAATGCTACAAGCAGAGAATGGAAAAGGGTCTCAGCTTCCTTGAGTTCAACTATATGATTATGCAGAGCTATGACTTCTACCATCTCTTCAAGGAATACGGCTGTAATATGCAGTTCGGCGGTGACGACCAGTGGTCAAATATGCTCGGCGGTACTGAGCTTATCCGTAAGAAGCTCGGCAAGGATGCTTATGCAATGACAATCACTCTTCTTATGAACTCAGAAGGCAAGAAGATGGGTAAGACAGCATCAGGTGCTGTTTGGCTTGATCCTGAAAAGACAAGTCCGTACGAATTCTATCAGTACTGGAGAAATGTTGGCGATCAGGATGTTCTTAAGTGCATCAGAATGCTCACATTCCTTCCGCTTGAGGAAATCGATGCAATGAGCAACTGGGAAGGCAGCCAGCTTAACGAGGCTAAGGATATCCTTGCTTACGAGCTTACAAAGCTTGTTCACGGTGAAGAAGAAGCTGAAAAAGCAAGAGAAGCTTCAAAAGCTCTCTTCGGCGGCGGAATGAACAGCGCAAATATGCCGACAACAACTCTCAGTGACGAAGACTTCACAGACGGCAAGATTGATATTCTTGAAGTTCTTGTCAAGACAGGTATCACAAAGTCACGCGGTGAAGGCAGACGTCTTGTTCAGCAGGGCGGTGTTTCAGCAGACGATCAGAAAGTTTCTGACATCGGACTTTCATTCACAGCTGATCAGCTCAAGGCTGAACCGGTTATCATCAAAAAGGGTAAAAAGATTTTCCACAAGGTTCAGGCATAAATCCAATAAAAACGTTAACGAGGTTGCGTTTGCAACCTCGTTTTTGTTTTTAATTCGTTTTTTCGATAAATTCGGGTTTATCGGGATGAATCCCGAAAGTAAAAAGTAAGAAGTAATAAGAACCTCACGAAACAAAACGAAATCAAAGATTTCTTTGTTTCGGAGAACCTTGTAATCCTACGCATTATATGCGAATAAGTGAGGGTCTGCGACGCTGATTTTAATTGCCTGTTTTAAATCGTTCTTGTAGGGTGTGACGCTTGCGACACACCGTTAAATACAGCAGAATATCGGCACGTCGTAAACGTCGTGCCCTACGAACACAGAATCAGATTGTGCGAAATCAAAGAACTCGACAAACCCGAATTTGTACATTAAACGAGTCTGGAACGCTGGTATGAGAAATATTTTATCTTCACAATCCAAACCGTTTCTGTAAAATCTCTTATAAAAAAAGAGGTATGGTTTTCACCATACCTCTTGATTCTTTAAAAAAGGATTTAGATTGCTACGCCCTTACCTGTTGTCTGGTCAATTGTCATTGTACCACCTGCAACAGCGTCGAGAACCTCTACGTCCTTTGCATTGATTGTTGTTCTTGTACCTTCAACGTTAGCTGCAAGCTTTGCTGCACCTGTAAGAGAATCTGCTGCACCTGAAATTGAATTCATAACTGCGAGTGAGTCTCTTGCGTTGATTGTTGCTGTTCCGTCTACGTCACCGTAGATTACGATTACGTACTCTTTAATAACTTCGCCTGTTGCCTTTGACTTAACTGTTACAGTTGAGCCTGTACCAAGGTAACGAGCTGTTGTCATCTTGATTTCTACTGTTACGTTTTCATAATCTGTGTATGTTGACTGGAACTTTGCCTTTGTAAGGCTCGGCTGGAGACCTACGATGTAGTTTACGCCACCCTGAGTCTTAACTGTTGCGCCACCTACGATTTCGAATCTTTCAACGATCTGAACAGTTTCGATAACTGTGATTTCAAATGTTGCTGTCTTGCCTTCGTAAGTTACTGTTACAGTCTTTGTACCTGCTGTTGACATATCAACATCGCTGAGAGTGAAGCCCTCAGTGATTGTTGCTGATGAGCCGTCGCTGTAGATAGCAAAGATTTCAAGACCTGTTGCATCGAATGTATCGCCAACATTATACTCAACCTTGTTCGGAGCTGTTAAAACTGCAATTTCCTCAAGAACTACAGGAGCTGCGGGTTCGAGCAATTCATAGTATGCCTTGAGAAGCTCATATGTATCGTTTACCTTAGACTGATCCTCAAGCAATACATACTGTGTCTTTTCTGCCGGGATTGTTGAGTACATCATCTCATAGAGATATGTCCAATAGATTTCGTCATAGTTTGCATAGTCACTCGGGTTGATAGCTTCGATTTCAGCGATAAGAGCGTCAACCTGTGACCAGTCTGCCTTGAGATACTCAAGAGCATCGATTGCATCATAGATAGCCTGTGCATAACCATCTACGATAGCCTGATCCTTAGCATAGAGGCCTTCAACAACTGCGTTAACAGCTTCTTCAACCTTAGCATATGATTCAGGAGTTACCTTTGAAGTGTCAACGAGAGCTGCTGCAAGCTTAGCTTCGTCAACGATATTGTAGTCAGCATATGCCGGTGTAAGAGCTGCTGTCTTCTCTACGATGAGAGCTGCCATTGCATCAACTTCTGCCTGTGCAATGATTTTCTTATCAGGAATAACTGCTGCGATTGCATCTTCAAGAGCCTTTTTAGTCTCTTCAGTCCAGATACCCTTAGCGAGTTCTGTGCGTGCTGCTTCAAGAGCTGCTTCAACTGCTGAGTAGTCAGCCGGCTTGTATTCAAGACCCTTGATAGCTGCATCAACTTCTGCTACAAGAGCGTCGATTGTTGCCTGCTCGTCAACCTTGAGGTCACGGTCTACTGAGTTTGCATTGATAACTGCTGCAAGAAGAGCTGCTGCAGAATCAACTGTGTAGAGGTTTTCAAGGTCTGCATCTGAAGGAACTGTAAGAAGGATTGCATCAAGTGCTGCATAGTTAGCACCGTTTGCCTCAAGAGCTGCCTTTGCATTGTTGAGAGCTGTTGTAAGAGCATCAACATCTGCCTGCTCTGAAAGCTTCTTATCCTCTACGATTGCACCGTTTGCATCAACCGGAACAGCGTTGATAGCTGCCTGAAGGTTTGCAAGAGAAGCTGCTGTGTAGTAATCTACGCCGTTAGCTGCCTTGAAGCTTGCGTTCTTAGCAACCTCAGCCTTTGCATCTGCAAGAGCTACCTTGAGTGCTGAATAGTCAGCGCCCTTTTCCTGGAGGTTGTCAATAGCATCGTTGATAGCCTTTGCCATTGCGTCAACCTGAGCCTGCTGAGTGATTGTCTTTGAATAATCTACTGCATTGATTGCATTAACTACTGCTGCAACTGATGCGTTAGTGTAGATTGATGTGTCTGTGTAAGTTGCCCATCTGTCCTTAGCAGCCTGAACCTTGCTGTAATCAGCAGGAAGCTCCTCAAGGTTATCGATAGCATTATTGATAGCTGTTACGTAACTGTCAACAACATCCTGATCCTTTGCATAAAGGTTCCAGTCGATATTGTCAACAACAGCCCAGATTGCGTTGTAAGAAGCATCAGTATAGATTGAAGGATCGATAGCTTCTGCATCTTCGATAGCCTTATCAACCTCTGAGTAATCAGCATATTCGAACTCAAGCTGATCGATAGCAGCCTCGATTGCTGCTGCATAGCCGTTAACTGTGATCTGCTCGTTGATCTTCTTGCCTGTTACAACTGCATCAACTGCATCCATAACACGCTGATATGATTCTTCTGTGTACCATGAATCGTCGATAGCGTCTGCTTCGTCAATCCAATAGTTAACTTCGTCATAGTTAGCATTTGCAAGCTTGAGGTTATTGATAGCCGATTCAAGTGTTTCTGTAGCATCGTCAACGTCGATCTGATACTGCCATGTGAGATCACGGTCGAAGTTAAGAGCTGCCTGAAGTCTACGCCATGAAGCTGCTTCATAAACGCTTGTGAGACCGTAATCTGCAATATCAATACCTGCTGCTGCAAGCTCTGCTTCAATAGCTTCCTTCTGAGGAACGATTTCGGTCTCGTATCGACCTACCTGATAAAGGTAATTTGTGTAATCTGCAAGTGCATCTTCAAGAGCATCGATAGCATCTGAGATAGCCTTTGCAAGAGAATCAACATAAGCCTGTTCTGCTACTGTGTATGCAGGAACCTTTTCTTTCTCTTCCATAGCTGTGTTTACAGCGTTACGGAGGTTAAGCCATGATTCCGGTGTATACTTAGAAGGATCAAGGTTTTCATAGACTGCAACTGCCTCGTCAACAAGTGACCAATCAGCACCTGAATACTCAAGAGCTGCAACTGCTGCATCGATATCCATAGCAAGCTTATCAACTGCTGACTGATAGAATACGCTGTAGCCTTTAGCTGAGTCCGCTGCATTAACTGCTGCGATAACGCGTGCCCATGATTCTTCTGTATAGTTAAGAGCGTTGAGCTTTGCTGCTTCTGCCTTAGCGATGTCAACAACGCTGTAATCTGCTTCTGCAACTACAAGACCGTCAACTGCTGTCTCAAGTGTGCTGAGAGCTGCATTGATTTCGTTCTGGTTTGTGTTGGGCTGGTTAAGGATACCCTGTGCATGCTGGAAAGCTGACTTGTAAGCATCCCAACCTGCTGAGTAGAACTTAGACTGCGGATAAATACCGATTTCTGATGTTGCTGCAAGCTTAGTTGTCGGATCATGATCAACGATAAGCTCGTTCATGTAACCGCGAAGCTCAGACTTGTCATAAGTTTCGATACGGATACCCATTGTGATATCAGCGTTAGCAACACGGTCAACCTTTGAGTAATGGCTACCGCCTGAGTAAACGAGTGTATACTCTGTGAAGTAGTTACCTGTTGCCTCATGGAGTGTTGATGAGTTACCGTATGTTGAACCGTGAAGAGGAACGTTTGTGTAACCGAAGTTTGCAATCTGAACGTCTGATGTAAGGTCCTGAGAAAGACCGAGTTCAAGACGAGAAGCGTTGTTCTCAACAGCGTCTGAATGAGCGTATACATTACCTTCAAGAAGCTTCATTCTGCCGTAACGAGCGTAGTATGTATAGCCGTCTTTTCTGGCACCCTGACGCTCGAACTGTGTGAGACGAAGGTTAACCTGTGAAAGAGAAGTACCGAGACCGCGGTCAACGTATGTTGTAGACATAGGTCTCCAATGGTCAGCGTTAGCGTTGATCATTCTTGATCCGTCACCGCTGTCGTTTGATACTTCGTAAATCATAGTACCGTAGCCCTTAGCCTGGTTAGTTGTACCAAGATCTACCCAGAAGTTCTGGATGAAGTCGTAGTAGCCGTGTGCTGACTCTGCATCGTCTTCATCGTTATAAGCTGCGAATCCGCCGTATGAGTTAGCGCCAAGAATACGAACGATGTAAGAACATCTAACGTTTTCGTGGCCGACTGAACCTGTACGTGAACGGAAAACTGAAAATGCACCCGGCTGAGCGATAGTCTCAACGTAGCTTGTTGTGTAAGCCTTGAAGTAGTTAGTTACAGTTTTACCTGTAAGAGAATCTACATAAGAGTTTGAATAGTCAACTACAAATCTGAGCTGACCAACTGTTACGCCTGTACCACCTGTGATTGTCCAAGTGTATGTGTTACCGTTCTTAGAAACTTCTGAGAAAGTAACATTTGCATTATTTTCACAAGAAATTGTCGGAGTTGATGCAAGCGCAGTATCAGATGTAAATACAATTTGAGGGCTCACAGGAGTTTCATCAACATAATACTGCGAAACATAACCTGAGTTAATCTGCGGCAAACCTGAGGGAGTTGCCGGAACGATTGTTGTACCGTTTTTGAATGTTGCGCCGGTTGCGTTTTCTGCAACACGAATAACCTTTGTTGATTCAAGTGAAACAGTAGGAACAACGAGTTTACCGTCACCATTGTCAACAGCGGCTGTGTTGAATGTAACGCTATCGGCTGCGGATGCGCTGAATGAGCTCATCGGAACGATTCCGAGAACCATTACGATGGACAAAATAGCGCAAAGGATGCGTTTTGTTTTTGCCATTTTTTCTTCCTCCTAAAAAAGAATCATCAAAATGTGTACAATGACACATATATAGACATCTAAATTATAGTAAATTCAGTTCAAAAAGTCAACCTTATAAACTGTAAAAAACGTATAAAAAGAGAGCAACATATAATATTTTTTTGTTGAATTACAAATAGCTATCTGTGCTTTCGTTATTATCAACAAACAACAAATGTATATGATGTTAAAATTGCATAAACGAAAAATAAATCAATTAATTCGGTGAGATTCCTACGTGAATTTTTTGTTCATCAAGTTGACAACCGACTGAAAAATATTGTATATTTCAGTTAAGAAAACAGTATAAACAGAAAGGATAATGCCAATGAAAACAAAAGGAAAAATAATTTCAATTATTCTCGCTGTTGCAGTTGTTTCCGGCATAGGAACAGTTATGTACAAAAAATCGACAGAAATAGACTTTGGAGAGATTGTAATTGATTCAATCCCCGAAAAAAGTGATACAGCAACAAGAATTATGTCCTTCAATGTTCGTTGCGTTGACGATGAGGAAGGCAGCATCAACAACCGTTCGCAGATAGTTACCGCTATCATTGACCAATATGCGCCCGACTCCTTTGGTGTTCAGGAAGCTACCCCGAAATGGATAAAAATCCTTGACAAAGAATTCAGCGAAAAATATGCAAAAGTAGGCGAAGGCAGAAGCCCCATTGAAATGTTTACGGAATACAGCGCGGTTTATTACAGAAAAGATAAATATAATCTTATTGACAGCGGAACAATGTGGCTTTCCGAAACACCTGAAAAGAAGTACACAAAGAGCTTTGATTCAAAACACAACCGCATTGCAACCTGGGCTGTACTTGAGGATAAGGAAACAGGAGAAAAATTCACCCACATCAACACTCATCTTGACCATGTTCTTGAAAGCACAAGAGTTGAACAGTCCAAGGTGCTTCTTAATAAGATTGCTGAGCTTGAAAAGAGTACAAAGGTTATCTGCACGGGCGACTTCAACACATTTGAAACAGCCGAGGCTTATTCGGTTATGAGTGAAAAGATGTCAGACTCCAAGCTTGTGGCAAAGAATTCCGACACAGGTATCACGTTCCATAAGTACGGAACAATTGAGGAACACGAAGACGGCGCAATTGATTTCATCTTCACAACAAAAGGAATGATGGTTGATACATATAAAATCATCAGAAATACAGTTGAGGGTATGTATCCTTCAGACCACTACCCTATCGTCGCAGATATTGTATTATAATCGGCAAATATAAAGAACCGCACATTCGGCTATCCGGGTGTGCGGTTTAGTTTTTGAGTTTTTAAGTAAATTCGGGTTTATCGAGTAGAATATTCAATCCGCATTGTAGGGGCGACCATCGGTCGTCCGCGGAAATTCTGCTTAATTTAACGGACGCGCAATGCGCGCCCCTACGAACCCTGTTTTAGTTAACTGCGTAGGGACGGGCATCCTCAACCGTCCGTTAACTCAGCAGAATCTGCGGACCGTCCGGGAGGCCGGTCCCTACGATCACAGAGATAGATGGTGCAAAACAAAAGAACCCTACAAACCCGAATTTATTGAACTCTTTTTTGTGATACATTGCCAATATCATCACACATATAAACGTTTGAATCTCCGGGATTATCCCTACCGCTAAACCTTAACAACCGCCTCGCAAAATTCTGCGAAGCGGTTGTTTTCAGTTACTGTAATTCTTCAGTCTCTCATATTCCTCATCCGTGATTTCGATTACCTTGCCGTGTTTGAAACCGTAAGGGAATGAGAAGCCTTCTGTTGCGCGGGCGAAATTCGCATCGCCCGGCTTGGCAGAAATAAACGGCACATAACCCATTTTTTCCTTTTCACAGCCGAAGAAATCGAGCATAAGACACCATCTGCCGTCAGGGAGAGTGTACGTCGTCGGACCCTCATATGAGCCCGGATTCGGAATTTCTTTGTGCATATATTCTTCAAATGCTTCATCGTGCTCAAATGGACCGTAGAGATTCTTTGAAGTCGCGTGCATATTCATCGGAGGGTCCGATGAGTTCTTATAAAACAAGTGGTATGTGTCCCCTACCTTTGTTATGTGTGAATCGAGAATCTCGTTTTTCTTTGTGAAATAGAGCTTCGGCTCAGTGAAGGTTCTGAAATCCTTTGTCGTACTACAATAAATCGACATATGGGTGAAATTATCCTCTTTGACGGTTGAACCCCAATGGATCAGGTACTCTTCGTTTTCCTCGTCAAAGAAAATTTCAGGTGCCCAAAGACAGCCGAAATCATCCCTGCCGAAGTAAATGAATTCCTGCTCAGAGAAATTCACAAGATCATCCGTGTGCCACATACAAAGACGTTTACTGCCCGATGAATTCACCTTTTTCCAGTCGACGTTATAGTTTTCATCCATACGGTACGCAATACACAAATCGGTTGTGATTATCACAAAACCGCCTGTATGAAGCCTTACGATTTCAATATCACGACAGCCTTTTTCGCTCTTAGTGCTTGTAAGAATCGGGTTACCGTTGTTAACCTTTTCCCAATTCATTCCGTCACAGCTGATTCCGAAATAGACCTGCTCGCCGTCGGGCGTTATTTTCTCTTTGAAATGAACAAATAAATATGGCATAAAATCACCTTTTGATTATTTCTTGAGTCTTATAACATTCCAGCTGAACGGCTTGAGTTCAACCTGAAGGAGCTTACCGTCAAGCTTCGGAATGGGATTGTTGTGCGGTTTTACCTTGATATCATCAAATGTGTTTTCGTCTTTTCTTTCGTAGCCGTCCATTGAAATAAATTCGCAAGGTGTGTAGCCTTCGAAATCCATAAGATTAACATCAAGAATCATATTTTCATCAAGGCTCTTGTTTACGCAGAAAATCGCCATTTCGTCGTTTTCTTCGTCGTAAGTTGCAATTGTTTCAAGATACGGCACATCGGTAAAGTTCTTGCTGTCGTACTTCGGAGAGTCAACAAGAGGAAGAAGCGCCGCTCCCCTGCCGAAATTCGAAAGATGCATAAACGGGAAATATGTCGGCTGCTCAAACACACCGCCACCCGTCTGTGTGAATATAGGAGCGATTACATTAACCAACTGTGCAAGGCAGGCAATCTTTACTCGGTCACAGTGGCGGAGAAGAGTGATAAGCATTGAACCGACAAGAAGAGCATCTTCAAAGTTGTAGATATCCTCAAGAAGTTTCGGTGCAACACTCCATTTTTCAAACTTCGCATTGTTTGAATGGTACCATACATTCCATTCATCGAAGGAAAGATTGATTGTTTTCTTTGAACGCTTTCTTGCCTTTATATAATCGCAAGTGCAGATGATTGAATAAATGAAATCCTCAAGTTCCATTGTAAGTGCGAGGAAATCCATTGCATCATCGTTATGGTTTCCGTAATACTGATGAAGAGAAACATAGTCGATGCTGTCATATGCGATTTCAAGTGATTCCGCTTCCCACTTACCGAAGGTGGACATATTTCTGCTTGAAGAGCCGCAGAGAACAGTTTCAATATCAGGTGAAGTCCATTTCATAAGCTTTGAAGCTTCAAGAGCAGTTCTGCCGTACTCAACAGCAGTTTTTGCACCCATCTGCCAAGGGCCGTCCATTTCGTTTCCGAGACACCAGAGCTTGATGTTATGTGGGTTTTCAACACCGTGAGAGCGTCTTAAATCTGACCAGTATGTACCTGACGGATGATTGCAGTATTCAACAAGATTACGAGCTTCATCGGGACCTCGTGTACCGAGGTTAACAGCCATCATACACTCTGTGTCAGCCTTTTTACACCAATCGAGGAATTCGTTTGTACCGAATTTATTCGGTTCGGTTGTTCCCCACGCGAGGTCAAGCCTTGTCGGCCTTTTTTCAACAGGACCTACTCCGTCTTCCCAGTTATAGCCTGAAACAAAGTTTCCGCCGGGGTAACGGACAACAGGCACGTTGAGCTTTTTAACAAGGTCAATTACATCCCTGCGCAAGCCGCTTTCATCCGCTGTCGGATGACCCGGTTCATATATACCGCCGTAAACGGCTCTCCCGAGATGCTCGATAAACGAGCCATAGATACGTTTGTCAATATCGCCGATTCTGAATTCTTTTGCAAGTGTTATTTTTGCTTTCATTCTGCCACCTACTATTGCTTTTTTAATACATATTACCATATTTTTAAGTTAAATCAATAGATTATTTGACTTTTCAGGCAAAAAAAGAGACAAGTTTTTTCAACCTGTCTCTTTGAGCGTTTTTATTTTTTGATTTTACCAAACATCCTGACTGTTGAAAGAAGCATCTTATAGCTATGACGCGAAAACAGTTCATAAACAAACTGCCATTTCTTTTCAAGATCAGATTTTATCAGATTAGGCTCAATGAAGTTCTTATAAAATTCGTGATCATGGATGTTATTAAAAATATAGATTTTTTGTTCATCCGTAAGTTCTGGATGCTGTGCTATCAGCTTGACTATATTCATTGCTGATCTTGCAGAATTAGCTGCATAAATTCTCTGCGGGTTAGCTCCCAGAAAATCCGCACCTGAAATATAATTTTCCCATGCAACAGAGCGTACTGCAAAAATACTGTTGTAAATATTAGGGGCGATTTTATGGGTTAGTCCTTCGGGATTTATTCTGTAATTATAATAACTCTCAGGAACAAAGACAATTTTTGTCGCATTAAAAATCGGATATAACGACTGAAGAAAATCATCACCATTTTTGACAAACGAATACTTTTTGGTATCAAGAGTATCATTCTGAAGAAGTTCAGTTTTAATAACCTTTACATTAAGATTATTAAATGTTGTATCTATTATCATTGCAGCATTAAATTCTTTTTTATCGTCACCTTCAAAAACTTTCTTTTCGTTCCAATAAGGTTTTGATATTTTTTCGACTCCATCTACAAGTGTATTCTGATGAAAAAGAAGCACATCACAGTAATCTGCCTCCAGCAGTTCATTTACTCGCTCAAGATAGTTACTGTCGTAAAAATCATCCGAATCACAGAAAGTACAGAACTCACCGTTAGCATGATTAACAGAAAAAACACGTGTTGCAAACGAACCTTGGTTCTCGTTGTGATAAACATTGATCCGGCTGTCTTTAGCCGCATACTCATCACAGATAGCACCTGATGAATCTTTTGAGCCATCATCTACAAGATTGATTTCAAAATCAGCAAAAGTCTGGTTTAATATCGAATCAATACATTCGCGAAGATATTTTTCTGCATTATACACAGGAACATTAACGGTAAATCTTACTTTGTCCATATTAAACCTCCCTTTCACATCCATTTGGATGGCAATTCAAGCCACGAGCCGATGAACATATCACTTTCCTCCGGACTGTAATGAGTAAATCCGCTTGCTACGAAAAAAGTAAGCTCTGAAAAATAAAGTTGAGCATTTATTTCGTAAAAATCCACTCTGACATACGGAATACCTTCAGAAAGAATTCTCGAATATTCAAGCATCTTTTCATAATTTACAGGTTTTGGCGGAATTTCATCAAAAGCTTTATATCTTTTATGGGTAAACGGTGCATTTCCCCACTCGGGAGTAAGGAGCGAAAGACGGTCGTTTTTCTTTCCTTCAATGTTTCTTGAAACATAAATATACTTGGGCTTTCCATTGAAACAGCTTACTTTGTAATTAAAAATACCTGTTTCTTCATTCTGATTTTCATCTTTCATATACTTTTCGCAAATAATCTTTCGCGGAATATCTCTGTACTGCCACTCGCGCGAAGCGGCTGAATAATCTTCCGCAAGACCTTTGCGAAGCTCGTTCTTTGCCTTTACAACATCAAGCTTTGACTTATCTTTACAAATGCACAGACCCAACCCTGAATTATGATTGCATTTAAGCACAAACTGATCAGGCAAAGAATCAAAATCGATATCATCGGGACTGTCCCACACACCGAGCAAAGGAACAAGGTGTTCTTTACCTATTTTTTCCGCAATGTACGGACGGACAGCATATTTATCTGCCATCATGGTGTAATCCGGACGTTTATAGTAAAGCTTCAGCCATTGCAATTTTTCATTAAAAGTCTGCGGATTTTCAAGATCAAGTTCTTTGTCAAAAGTTGCCTTATATAAACGTTTTAAATATTTCTCATCAGGCATATCATTATATTTTCCCTTTGCTGCAAGAATCTTGAACCGATAGTCGCTGTCAGAAATAAACTTTAATCCTGATTTCAACAGATGTTTTATATTCATTTAAACCTCCGAAAGAGGATTATTCATCCTCTTTTTCTTCTTCGTAGGTAAGAAATTCTTTTGTTATATAAATTGGTCTGTTTTTACCCTGCATATATGCTCTTGCAAGATATTCACCGATAATTCCAAGGAACACAAGTTGAACTCCGCTGAGAAGCAAAAGCAATGTAATTATTGCAATATTTTCTGAAAAATCCGCATTTGCAGCACCAATAATCAAGGCAAACACAAGGTAAAGAAAAGCTAAAGCAATCATACCTAAACCTGCGAATGTAGACAGTTTGAGCGGAGCGGTTGTATAACCTACAATACCCTCAACAGCATAGATAAAGAGTTTTGCAATTGACCACTTAGACTCACCTGCAGCTCTTTGCTGTACTTCATACGGAATAAACTTTGTATTAAACCCTACGAAAGAAAACAAACCTTTTGAAAAACGGTGATACTCCGTAAGTTTGACTACTTCATCAACCATCTTACGGCGCATAAGTCTGAAATCGCTTGCGCCGGGATAGAATTCAACTTCGCTGATTTTGTTGATAAGTTTATAGAAACCATCCTTGAGGAAGCTGACACCTTTACCTTCTTTTCGTTCGTCCTGATATGCCGCAACACAATCCACAGAAGAATCGCTGTCGAGGATATTCATCATTTCAAGTACGACCTCGGGACGTTGCTGAAGGTCCGCATCAATAACGCAGGTATAATCACCAACAGCTTTACAAAGACCTGCATACATCGCAGCTTCTTTACCGAAATTTCTTGAAAAGCTTACAACCTTGACGTTGTCTGAAACCTTGTGGATAGCTTTAAGAATGTCCAGTGTCTTATCCTTGCTTCCGTCATTTACGAAAACAAATTCGTAGTTTTCTACTTTATTTTCAAAAACTCTTTTTGTTTCCTTGTAAAAATCATAGATTACATCTTCTTCGTTATAACAAGGAACAACGAGTGACAACTTCATATTATTTTTTCACCCCTTAATTCTTCAAAATATCTTTCAAGAGCATCCTGCCAGGTTGGCAGACGTTTTATCCCTGCTTTGTCAAGGCACGACTTTGAAAGCCTTGAATTAAGAGGTCTTTGGGCCTTTGCGGGATACTCACTCGACGGAATCGGTTTTATTTTACAGTTTCTTCCGCCAAGCTTCATGATTTCGGAAGCAAACTCAGCCCAGGAACAATAGTTTTCATTTGTTCCGTGATATATACCATATTTGTCAGTAACAATAAGATCGCAGATAAGGCGAGCCAGGTCGGGCGTGTATGTCGGTGAACCGATCTGGTCATCAACAACAGTAAGAGCCTCACGTTCAGCACCGAGACGAAGCATTGTTTTTACAAAATTGTTTCCGTTAATGCCGAATACCCACGAAGTTCGTACTATAAAGTACCTGTTCAGATGTTTTCTGACAGCATTTTCACCTTCGAGTTTTGTTCTGCCGTAAACGCTCTTCGGATCGGGTTCATCCGTTGTTTCAAACGGAGTTTCTCCTTTTCCGCCGTAAACATAATCCGTGCTTACGTACAGCATCTTTGCATCAACCTCTTTACAGGCTATTGCAAGATTTTCGCTTCCGATTACATTTACCTTATAACAGGTTTCTTCGTCGTCCTCAGCCCTGTCCACAGCGGTATATGCAGCACAGTGAACAAGCGCATCCGGATTATAATTCCTGACATATTCCATTGTCTGTGCTTTGTCGGTAATGTCGAAATCCTGCAAATCAACTCCCCGACACTCAATACTCCGGGAATTCAATTCTTTGATAACATCGTAACCCAACTGACCGTTATATCCTGTTACAAGTACTTTCATAAAATACTCCTAATCAATATGTAAACTCAACATCGCTGTCCTTAAGAAGCGGTGCATTCATATCTTTCTGTGAAAGAATCGGATTTTCAATTCCCCATTCAACACCGAGTGCAGGGTCATCAAACCTTACACTTCTGTCATCTGCAGGTGAATAGAATTCATCAACCTTGTACATAACCTCAACATCATCTGTCAGAGTTAAAAAGCCGTGAAGGCAACCCTTCGGGATAAGGAAAGACTTTTTGTTCTCGCCTGAAAGCTCAACCGAAACCCACTGCATATATGTAGGTGATCCTTTTCTTATATCAACTGCAACATCGAGAATTGTTCCTCTGATGCAAGTAATCAATTTCGTCTGTACCGTAGGATTGAGCTGACAATGAAGTCCTCTCAACGTACCCTTTTCTGCCGAAAAAGAACGGTTATCCTGAACGAAATCGATGTCTATGCCAACATCGGCAAGCTTTTTCTTTGAGTATGACTCCATAAACCAGCCTCTGTTGTCACCAAAAACATCGGGTTCAATAATTATTGCGCCGTCAACCTTTGTCTTTATAGCATTCATTGCTTTTTCCTCATCCGTTGTTCGGATTTTCCTTTCCCCATCTCGGACGTTCGCCTGTTTCCGAATACATAATCTTACCTTCAGCTACCTTTAAAAGGTGTTGACCATAAGCTGATTTTCCGTATTTCTTCGCTGATTCCAGAAGAGCTTTCTTTGAAATCCAGCGCATATTATATGCAATTTCTTCAGGTGCCGAGATTTTGATACCCTGAAGCTTTTCGACAGTTCTTATAAAGTTACATGCATCTGTAAGAGCATCAACAGTACCTGTATCAAGCCATGCAAAACCGCGTCCCATAAGCTTGATATCAAGTTCACCGTTATCAAGATAAATCTGATTTATATCAGTAATTTCAAGTTCACCTCTTGCCGAAGGTTTAAGGTTCTTTGCATATTCAACAACCTTGTTATCGTAAAAGTAAAGTCCTGTTACGGCATAATTTGACTTTGGTTCAGTAGGCTTTTCTACGATTGAAATCGGTTTGCCTTCCTTGTCGAACTCAACAACACCGAACTGTTCAGGATTATCAACATAATAACCGAAAATAGTTGCTCTGTTCTTGTTTTTTGCAGCCTGTCTGAGCATATGGCCAAGACCGCTTCCGTAGAAGATATTATCACCAAGAACCATCGCAACACTGTCCTTGCCGATGAATTCTTCACCGATAATAAAAGCCTGAGCAAGTCCGTCGGGGCTTTCCTGTACAGCATAGGAAAGCTTAAGACCGAACTGAGCACCGTCACCGAGAAGTGTTTTGAACTTCGGTGTATCATCGGGAGTGGAGATTATAAGAATCTCTCTGATTCCTGCAAGCATAAGCGTTGACAGCGGATAATAAATCATTGGTTTATCATAAACCGGAAGAAGCTGTTTGCTGGTTACCATTGTTAACGGATAAAGTCTTGTGCCGGAACCGCCGGCAAGAATAATACCTTTCATTAGTTTTTACCTCCGTTGTTTTTACACTTTGAATATTGTACCGCCATGGCAGTCGATTCCGACTATCAGCGGGAAGTTTTTTATTTCAATACGTTTTACGGATTCGCATCCGAGATCAAAAAACGCGATTTCTTCACATTTTTCAATGCATTTGGCGGCAAGTGCACCTGCGCCACCGATTGCACAAAGATAAACTGCACCGTTACGGCAGATAGCTTCGCAGACAGCCCTATCACGTTCACCCTTACCTATCATCGCTGACAGTCCCTTGTCGAGCAAAGTCGGAGCATACGGATCCATTCTTCCCGATGTTGTCGGTCCGCAGGATCCTATAGGCATACCGTCAGGAGCAGGAGTCGGCCCTGCATAATAAATGCATCCTCCGTCAAGCTCAAACGGAAGCTCTTCGCCAGATTCGATAAGAGTCATCAGCCTTTTGTGAGCGGCATCGCGTGATGTATAAACTGTACCCGAAAGAAGAACTCTGTCACCTGCGTGAAGAGTTGCTGCCTTTTCTTTAAGTTCAGCTGTATCAAGAAAAATTTCTGCCATTATTTTAACTCCTTGAGAAGCTTTTTGAGCAGTTTCTTTGCATCTTCAGGCTTCGTTTTATCGTTGTTTTCGAGTTTTTCTATTACTTTATCGATTCGCTTCTGTGCATCGTTGAGCTTATCCTCAGCTGCACCGACCAATTTCTTTGCTGTTTCTGATGCCGTTTCAACAAGCTCATCACACATTTTTACTGTTTCGGAAACAAATTCCGTACCGTCCTCATGTGCTTCTGCAGTCATATTTTTAAGCTGCTCGTTTTCATCGCGAAGCTTAGCAAGCTCAGCCTGCAGCTCAGAAACATTTTTTTCATTTTCTTTTATATCCTTACGCAACTGCTCAACCTGAATTTCTCTGTCCTCAAGATCGCGGGTAAGTTTTGCATTTGATTTTTCTTTTTCATCAAGAAGAACCTTATATTTCTGCTGAGTACTTTTAAGCTGATGAATATAGCTGATTACTTCAACACGGTCAAACCCTCCGAACGGGGTCTTTTTAAACAAAACATCTTCCTTCAAAGCAAAACCTCCTTTATGATTTGTTAACGTAATAAATCGCAGTAACATCACTTTGTATCTGCTGAACACCGTTTTCAGGCGAATAAGTGTACATATCACCTGAGCTGTAGGTATCATAAGCACCTACATTTTTTATATAAGCAATGTTTTTGCCGTTGTATACAAAATTATTCAAGCTGACATTTTTATCTATTTCAGTATACTTACCCTTTTCAAAAACAGCAACACTCATAAGCTCTGTACCGTCGTGCTGGCCTGACAGAATAAGCACATAATCATCTTCTATCACAAAATAGTCATAAAGATTATCCGCAAGGTGCTCTATACCACCGCTTACTGAATATCTGTAAAGCGAAGTGTTTCCGGTTTCGTCTTCCTTCGTATAATAAACATATCCGTTTTTATACTCGAAGGTGGAAACATCGCTGTCCACAAGCTCAGCGTCAATAACTGCTTCTTCAGTAATTTCGTTATAATAAAGCTTTCCGCCAGATACGGCAAAGACATAATCCCTTGAGCCGAACACAAACTTTGCCCTTTTGAGATTATACTTTTCAAATTCAAGCTCGGTCACCTTTGAGGAATCGTACCAGGCATAGATTGATTCATCCGACAGTTCATCTGTACCGCCTACAACATCAATAACATAATCCGCCGCAGCAGTCGCATTTTCGTTCTTGGTAATCTTAACAAGCTCATCCATTTCGATTTGCTCTTCAACCTCAAGAACTGACTTAGCATAAAGAATTCTCGGTGTACCCTCTGTTGAGTAGCAAAGAACACTGTCAAGCAAAATTCCCGAAGCAAGCTCTTTGGACTTTCCGTTATATACAAAACACGAATAAGTCTTATCCACTGCAAGACCAAGATCAATGCCGTCAAGTTCCTCTCTTATGCTGTCCCTGAGAAGCTTTGCATCATAAACCTTTTTGGCTGCATTGTAAGCGTTATAATCAACAACATAACGGTCAAAAATGAAACCTACATTCTTCATATAATCGCCTTCGGAAGGACGTTCAAGAGTTGCATCTTTCTCGTAATACGGATCGTTTATGAAGTCTCTCCAATCAATTGAAGAGGTGTTCTTTTTAAAGTAATAGAGGTTACCGTTAACTGAATAATCGTTGATATAAACCTCACTGACATCCTCACAAACAGTCGTGGGCATTTCAAATCCCTTAACGCTGAAAACATCAACTTCTGTTCCCTTTCCTGTTTCTGCAGTATAAAGAACCTCAGAGCCATCCTCAGAATCGTAGAAAGCCACATGGCTTATTTCACTTGCCACATTCTGTGAATCTTCACCGATACGCTTTCTGTGAAGAGAATAAACAGAGCTGATACGTCTTGTGAAATAAACAACATCACCATTTTGCGGAAGGAAAACCTCCTCAATATTAGTTGAAACCGATTCTGATGTTCCTTTTTCAGCATCGTAAATATAAAAGTTTTTTAAACCCTCTTCAGTTTTGCTGTAACACAAAAAGCTTCCGTCAGAGTTGATTTTCCAACCTTCATCAACACCGCGTTCAACATAAGAGCCTTCTTTATTGAGCGAATCTTTTTGGCCTATATTTACAACTTTTATATCAAACTTTCCTGTTTTTGATGCCGTATTTGTGCTGTAATAAAGCATCATTCCGTCTTTCGAAAGCTTAATTTCTTCAGCCTCAGGCAAAGAGTAAACCTTTTCGTTCTCAAGCACAAGCTCGTTTTTGCCGTCCGCCGTGTAAACTGACTGCACAGGTGAAGTGTTCGTACCTCTTCTTATCGCAACAGCAACAGCACTAAAAATTACCGCCACAACTATTACAACGCTGAGCACAGCCATAATAACCTTTTTAAACTTTTTATTTGTTTTTATTTTTTTATTAAAACCCGCAAAAAACGGTGTTATTTTCTTTTTTGAATCATTTTTCTGACCTTCGGTTCTTTCGTCAGAATATTCTGAAATATCATAATCAGGGACTGAAACGTCCTCTACGGGCTGAATATCGCCCGAAAAATTCATAGTGTCATAAATTGGCAAAAGCTCAGACTCATCCACAGCCCGAGCATCATCGTTATATTCATTATTGTAAATATTTAGTTCTTCTTTGTTTTTCATTTTATCTACACTCCGGATTGAATAAAACGAACGAATAATTTTCAACCTGACTGCTCCGCAAAAAGCGGAACAGTCAGATAGTTAAAGCTTATTTCATTGAAATTGCTTTCTTTGCCTTCTCAACGATGTTTGAAGCACAAAGACCGTAAATCTTAAGCATCTCAACTGCAGGACCTGATGCGCCGAACTTATCTTCAACACCGACCTTAACAACAGGTACGGGATATTCTTCGCATACAACCTCTGCAACAGCTGAACCGAGACCACCGATTACATTATGCTCTTCAGCAGTAACAAGTGCACCTGTTTCCTTAGCTGCCTTGAGGATGATATCCTTATCGATAGGCTTGATTGTGTGGATATTGATAACTCTTGCAGAGATTCCCTCTTCCTTGGGCATATCCTTTGCAATCATAGCTTCGTTTACCATAAGACCTGTTGCAATGATTGTAACGTCGCTGCCGTCTGCCATTTCGATACCCTTACCGATTTCGAAATTATAGTTGTCGGGATCATTGAATCTTGGCACTGCAAGTCTGCCGAATCGAAGGTAAACGGGACCTTCATACTCTGCTGCTGCAAGAACAGCTGCACGAGCTTCAACGTCATCTGCAGGGTTGATGATAACCATACCCGGAATTGTTCTCATAAGTGCGATATCTTCACAGCACTGATGGCTTGCACCGTCTTCACCAACTGAAATACCTGCGTGTGTTGCACCGTGCTTTACGTTATGGTGAGGATAGCCGATTGTATTACGTACCTGCTCAAAAGCACGACCTGCAAGGAACATAGCGAATGAGCTTGCGAATACTGTATGACCTGTTGTTGCAAGACCTGCTGCTACACCGACAAGGTTTGCTTCAGCGATACCTGCATCGTAGAATCTTTCAGGGAAAGCCTTTTTGAAAGCACCTGTCTTTGTTGCTGCTGCGAGGTCGGCGTCCATAACGATAAGACTTTTATCTTTTTCGCCCAATTCAACCAAAGCCTGGCCGTAAGCATCTCTGGTTGCGGTTTTAATTACATCTGCCATGATTTAAGCCTCCAATTCTGCAAGTTTTGCCTGAAGCTCAGCCATTGCCTGCTCGTACTGTTCAGCGTTGGGAGCTGTACCGTGCCATGAGCACTGGTCTTCCATAAATGAAACTCCGCAACCCTTGACTGTCTTTACGATGATAGCTGTCGGCTTGCCCTTTGTTTCTGCTGCAGCTCTGAATGCTGCATCGATTTCGTCAAATGAATGTCCGCAGATTTCGATTACATTCCAACCGAATGCACGGAACTTTTCAGGAATCGGATACGGTGAGTTAACCTCTGCAACTGAACCGTCGATCTGAAGATTGTTGTTATCGATTACGGCACAGAGATTGTCAAGACCTTTTGCAGAAGCAAACATTGCAGCTTCCCAGACCTGACCTTCCTGAATTTCGCCGTCACCGAGAACTGTATAAACTCTGTAATCCTTGCCGTCAATCTTTCCGCCGAGAGCCATACCAACTGCAGTTGAAATACCCTGACCGAGTGAGCATGTGCTCATATCAACGCCCGGAGTAAGCTTCATGCTCGGATGACCCTGAAGCATTGAGCCCGGCTTACGGAGATTCTTGAGCTCTGAAACAGGGAAGAAACCCTTATGAGCAAGAACTGCGTAAAGTGCGGGAGCTGTGTGTCCCTTTGAAAGAACAAATCGGTCTCTGTTCTCGTCTTTCGGATTTTTCGGGTCAACGTTGATGTGTTCAAAATAGAGATAGGTAAGAACATCTGCTATTGATAATGAGCCACCCGGATGACCTGATTTTGCATTGAAAACGCCTTCAATTACACCCATGCGAACATTGCATGCTTTAATCTGTAACTGTTTTTTTGTTGCTGCGTCCAAAATAACACCTCCAATTAAGATAAACAGGTTGACTATTCGTCACCTAATGATTGACTTTTCAGAAAGCCTTTGAAATATTCGGGCAATTCTGCCTCGAGCTCAATGTATCTTCCGTCACGCGGATGAACAAAACCGATCAATCCTGCATGAAGGCACTGACCATTAAGCGAAACAACTCCGTTCTTCGGGCCGTATACCATATCCCCCGCAACCGGGTGACCGATATGGGACATATGGACTCTTATCTGATGAGTACGTCCCGTTTCAAGAGTTACTTTTAAAAAGGAAAACTTGTCACTTTGCGAAATAACTTCGTAATGAGTGACGGCTGAGCGTGAGTTCTTTTGTGTCACGCACATTTTTTTGCGATCCTTCGGACTTCTTCCGATCGGTGCATCAACAGTTCCGCCCGGTTCCTTGAACTTACCGTGAACAACTGTACGGTACTGTCTTTTAAAGGAATGCTCCTTGATCTGTGCTGCAAGATTTTCGTGTGCAAAATCGTTCTTGGCAACTATCAGAAGACCGCTTGTATCTTTATCAATTCTGTGAACGATTCCGGGCCGGATAACTCCGTTAATTCCCGAAAGACTATCTCCGCAATGGTAAAGAAGTGCATTGACAAGCGTTCCGTTGTAATTTCCTGCAGCAGGGTGAACAACCATACCCCTCGGCTTATTTACAACAAGAAGGTCATCGTCCTCATACACAACGTCAAGCGGAATGTTTTCGGGCTTCGCTTCAATTTCGACGGGCTCGGGAGGTACAAAAGAAACCTCATCCCCTGCCGAAAGCTTATAGCCTTTTGAAACAACCTTTGAATTAACGGTAACCTCTCCGTCATCAAGAATTTTCTGGATATGTGAACGTGAATATTCTGTAAGTGAAGATAAGACCTTGTCTATTCTCTGTCCCGAAAACTCATCGGGCACAACGATTACGATTTCATCCATTACCCTCACCTGCTTTTTTGTCCTTCTGCTCTTTTATGATGTCATAAACCGTATAGCCGATTATCATAAAAGCTCCGCAGGTTACAAGAATATCGGCAAAATTGAACACAGCGAAATCCATAAACTGAACCTCAATATAATCAATCACAAAGCCACGGAAAATTCTGTCAATAAGATTTCCCAAACCGCCTGCAATAACCATTACGGCACAGACCTTATAGAACTTATTTTTGATTTTTCCTGAAAGCAATGCAATTATTCCAACAAGAAGAAAAACTGCCGTGAAGATTGTCAGAAGCAAGGTGTTATCGCTGAATGAACCGAATGCCGCTCCCGTATTTCTTACATACTGCCAACCGACAAAGCCTTCAATGAAAGCCTTTTCTCCGACAGGCTGTAAATCACGTTCAACAAATACTTTTATAATCTGATCAGCGGCTGTTAGTACCGCTATAAAAATCAGGCTTATTATGCTTCCCATTATTTTTTGAAGAAGCTCTTGAACTTTGAAGCAAGGTCGTCACCGTCGTTGTTATCATCGTCATCGAACTCTTCGTCGAATTCGTCTGCTTCAAATTCTGCATCACCCTTAGTATCGTAAGCTGAAATCTTATCAACATTAAGGCTGAATCCGCCTGCTTTTTCATTTTTTTCGGGCTTTGTGAACATTACGTCGCCCTTGTTATTATCTGAGAAATAATCGACGATTTCATCAAGATCTGCACTTGCGCCGTCGTCAACCTCAGGGATAACCAACTCTTCGTCAGAGATTTCTTCGAAAGTCTCAACCTCTTCTTCATAAACGATAGGCTCATCGTCAAGGTCTGTATCTTCTGTTTCGGTAATCATCTGCTGCAAGGTGTCAACGTCAACGCCTGCATCTTCCTCTTCAGCAGGAATCTCATCAACAGAAACCTCTTCTTCATAAGCTTCGAAAGCAGCTACTGCAGCAACTTCTTCCTCAACAAAAGCAGGTGCTTCTTCAACAACAGGCTCTTCTGCTACTGCTTCTTCAACAACGGGTTCTTCCTCAACTACAACTTCAGCTTCCTTTTCAGCATCAATCTGTGCATATACGATTTCAGGAAGAGTTTCGATAAGTTCAAGCTGCTGTGCATATGAATCAAGAATCTGCTTTTTGAACTTTGTAACTTCAATTTTCATCATCTCAAGAGCTGCTTCTTCCTTGATCATCCAATCTCTTGCAGAAATTGCAGCTTCCTTTGACTCGCGTGTTGCATCGTCAATAATCTTTGCAGCCTGCTTATTAGCCTCAGCAACGATTGACTGTGCCTGATATGTTGCAGCTGTAAGCATTTCAGTTGTCTGAGCATCAACTCTTGCATTTTCAGCAACTGCTCTTGCCTGAGCTTCTGAAATCAATGCATCTGACTTTTCTCTTGCTTCGCGCTGAATCTGCTCAGCCATACGCTGTGCAGTAAGAAGAGCATTGCGGATGTTATCTTCATCGTTTCTGTACTCTTCAAGTCTTTCAGCAAGAAGGCTTATCTTCTTATACATTTCACCGTTTTCACGGAACATCTGCTCGTATGAATCTGCAACTTCTTCAAAAAAGCGATCTACTCCGTCTGCCTTGTAAGCGTTACGTCCTGATGCTTCAAAATGATGATTTTTAATTTTTGCCGGTGTTAACATAAACTTAACCTCCTGTATTTTAAACTGAGTATGTTATTAATAATTTGAATAATCAAAACCGTCAAGAAGCTCGCCTGTAAGCGGAACGTTGTACGGTGTGATGATATATGCTCTGCCTGCAACTCTCTTGATTTCTCCGCCGTTTGCGTAAGCAACACCGCTGAGGAAATCGATAACTCTTACAGATACATCGTTCGGGCAGGTTTCAAGGTTAAGAATAACAATTCTCTTTTCATTAAGAACGTCTGCAACTGAACCTACATCCTCGTATCTGTCAAGCTTTTTGAAAACCACGTGAGCCTTTGCAGCAGGTGCTGCAGGAGCTGTTGAACGCATTTCAACCACCTTTGATTCACCTGACTCGTTACGTGAACGGTTGAAACCGAAGCTGTTGCTTCGTACGTCCTTTGAATAGTCATCATCTCTGCGGTCTCTTTCGTCAATGTCCATATCGTCAAAGTATTCCTCTTCGGAAACATTGAAAATATTTTTGAATTTATCACTGAATCCCATATAATAATCCTCCGTTTGATTTTTAGTATACTCTTCTGCCGAAAAGCGATGAGCCGACTCTGACCATTGTTGAGCCTTCAAGAATTGCACTCACATAGTCGTCGGACATTCCCATGGACAGAATATTCATATTAACATTATCTAATTTTTTCGCCTTTATGTCAAGGAACATTGTATACATATTTGAAAAAAATTTGCGATTTTCTTCTTCATCTGTACAAATCGGTGGAATTGCCATCAATCCGTTTATTTTTATTCCCTCGATTTCTGACATTTCACAGATTGTTTCATCAAGCTTCACGGGGTCAAGGCCGAATTTGCTCTCTTCCCCTCCGATATTAACTTCTACAAGCACATCGGTTATTATTCCCTTTTTCTGCGAAACCTTACCGATTTCTTTTGCTACTTTCACGCTGTCAACGCCGTCAATCATTTCGACTTCACCGACAATCTGGCGAACTTTGTTAGTCTGAAGATGACCGATAAGATGCTTTTCAACACCGTCAAGGTTCAGTTCATCGCGTTTTCCGAGGAATTCCTGCACCCTGTTTTCACCGATGAGGTCAACACCCAACGAAAGTGCATGATTGATATAAAGGCTATCAACAGTTTTGGTTACTGCCATAAACCTTACGTCTTCAGGTTTTCTTCCGCTCTTCAGCGCTGCTTCGGCTATATTTTCGGTAATTACCTTGTAATTTTCTTCAATGTCGTGAAAACGCTGTTTAACCAATGCTTCGTCCATTTCTGAGGTCCCTGCCTTTCACAATTACTTCGTCATATCTGCGGATAGGCTTTATTCCCTGAGAAGATTCCGAATTACTCTTCACAATTGAATAATCACCGTCCGTATATATTACCTCAACTCTTCGTGCGTTCATCACGTTTGCTCTGAGGATATAAACCACTGTTATATTTTCGGGCTTTGCAGTGGTATTTGTTGTCTGTGTTGTTTCGTCTGACTTGTTATCCGTTGTCATTTCTTTTGACGGGTCATAGGTGTGGATTGCACTTGTTTTTACTTTAAAGCCCGTATACTCATTTACAACAAGCTCGACATTTTCAATTCGCATATTCGCATAGGTTTCGTTCATCGCATTACACGAAAGAGCAACTGCAATTTTGCCGTCCTTTTCAGCCGAAATATGCTCCACAACCACCGTTACGTTTTCGTAGCCGTATTCAGGAATATTCACCTTCAGGAAATCTCCTTCTTCAAGAAGCCTTGAATACTTTCTTTCGATATTCGCAACGATATACCATTTGTAGCTCGCTACGATTTTTCCCATAGCACCTTTGACTTCCTTCGGAGTTTTCTTCAAGGCACACTCAACATCTTCAACAGTAAGCTTTGAAAGTTCACTGTACACCAAGGTATCTTCGTGACCGTCGATATTGCTGATAAAGTAACCCGAGCGCGGTGCAGGAACATCTTCAGCTGATATCTTCTTCGCCTCAAGCTCTGCAATACGTTTATTGAGAGCCTCAATTTTCGAATTGATATCAATTGTTCCATCCTTCAGAACCTGCTTGCTTGCAAGAGAGTCTTCAAGGTCGTTGATGCTTTCATTAAGGTCATTATAATTTCTTGAGCTTATAACCTTAAGAAACTGGGAGTATGCACTGTTGATATCCTTATTCAGCTTCTGCATATCAAGAGCGTCCAGCTCCGTCTGTTCATTAAGCCTTGCATAGCGATCACGGATTTTTTTCGATTCCTCAAGCTCCGCATAATCCGCGGCATCCTGTTCCTGCTTGCAGATTCTTGCAACAGCGTCGCCGCTTGCAACTCTGTCGCCATCAGAAACAAGAGGAACAATCGTTTTGTCTGTTGTTCCGCTGATGTACTGTTCATCACGTACGATAAACGCATCAAGATTTACGGTATCCTGAACGGTTACCTCTTCCGCAACCTCGGTTTCGTACTTATTCATATTCGTTTTGAAAACGTCCTGGAAAAGGTAAACCATAACAGCAACAATAATTACAAAGCAGATCATATTTAGCCATTTTCTGTCTTTTATCACGGTATTATTCCCCTTTCCACTTCTTTATTATTTCAAATGCAGAGTTCTGCATTTCTTCTTTTGAATTAAACTTATCAATCAGAATCCAATTGATTTCTTTATTGCGTCTGAACCATGTCAGCTGTCTTTTAGCATATCTTCGTGTTGCCTGACGAAGATTATCAGCAGCTTCAGCAATAGTTATTTCACCGTCGAAATACGGTTTGAGCTCTTTACAGCCTATAGCCTGAGATGAGGTTGCTGTATTCTCCTGAGAAAGGTAATCCTTAGCTTCTGCTTCAAGTCCGTTTTCGAGCATAATACCCACACGGCGGTTGATTCTGTCATAAAGAAAATCCCTGTCCTCGGCATTAAGACCGATAAAGCAGACATCGTACGGACTTTCTGCGTGAGAATCCTCAATCTGCTGAGTCATTGTGACACCCGATGAATACCACACTTCAAGTGCACGGACAATTCTTTTTACATTGTTCGGGTGCATTTTTTCAGCATATTCGGGATCGATTCCGCGAAGCTCATCAAGAAGATTTTCAATTCCTTCTTTTTCAACTCTTTCAAGAAGCTTTTCACGAAGAGCTTCGTCAAAAGAATCTTCCTTAAGCTGAATATTGTTAAGCAGAGTGTCGATATAAAGCCCCGTACCACCTACGATTACGGGAAGCTTACCGCGAGAATGAATATCACGGATATATTCGCCTGCCATTTTCTGATATTCGGCAACGCTGAAAGATTCAGTATTATCAAGGAAATCCATCATATGATGAGGGACACCTTTTTTCTCTTCCTCGGTCGGCTTTGCTGTTGAAATGTCAAGACCCTTATAAATCTGCATCGAGTCTGCAGATACGGCTTCACCGTTAAATCTGAGGCAGATTTCAACAGCGAGATCGGATTTTCCTGAAGCAGTCGGGCCGACAACGGCTACAACGGGTATTCTGTTCAATCCGATCATCTCCTTTTGATTATATTCTTCCGAAATTCTTTTCGATATCGCGTTTTGTAAGCTCAATGAGTACAGGTCTGCCGTGAGGACAATAACGGATATCGGGATTATTAAGAAGCTTTTCAACGAATGAGTTGAGTTCAAACGCTGAAGTTTTATCCCCTGCTTTTATTGCTGCTCTGCAAGCTGTTGAGTGATAAATCCAATCAAGCTTTTCGGGAATTATTTCTTTTCTGTTATCTGCGAGGTAACCTGCAAGCTCAATAACAACACCTGCAAGGTCAGCATCAGCAACAGCCGTCGGGCACTCGTTAAGAATGACCATTCCGTTACCGAAATCTTCGATTCCGTAGCCTGCTTTTGTCAACACTTCAAGGTTATCAAGCACAGCTGAATATTCTTCCTTGCTGAGTGTAACTGTTACGGGTATAAGAAGCATCTGTGTTTCGATTGCATTCTGCGAAGCTCTGTATTTTTCAAAGAGCATTCTTTCGTGTGCCGCGTGTTTGTCGATAAGAAGAAGCTTTTCGCCCTGCTCAACAAGTATGTAAGTCTTGAAGGCTTCACCTATAACTTTGTAAGGCTCAACTTCAGGAATTTCTTTTTCTTCGACAACTTCAAGTTTAACTGTTTCACTTTCAGTAACCACAGTCGGTTTGGGAAGTTTGATTTCAGGCTTTACTTCTTCAACAACAAAAGGAATTTCAACCGTTTCTTCCTTTATTACGACTGTAGGTTCAGGTTTTATAACCGTTGTTTTCGGGATAAGATCAACCTCGTCCTTTTCAACTCTGAAAACAGAATCGTCGCGAAGCACGTGCTTCGTTGAAACAGGATTGACCGGTTTCTTTTCAGGAACAGAAGCTTTGAATTCGTCGGCAGTTGTTTTCTGCCAGAAATCGTCTTTTGAAACCTTTTCGAGTTGCTGCTCGTAAATTTTTATCTGCTGTCCGCTGACAGGCTGAGGCATATACTGCTTCTGCACAAACTGCTTTTGTTTCTGCTGTATATTCGCTTGTACTCTGCTGTCACCCTCTGTAAGGGCAGACTTAGCACAGTAATAAACAGCATTAAAAATCAGCTTTTCGTTAGCGAAACGTACCTCTGTTTTTGCAGGATGAACATTAACGTCCACACTCTGTGCATTTGCCTGAATGTTCAGGACACAGGCAGGAAATTTGCCTGCCATAATCTGATTTTTATAAGCTTCCTCAAGGGCTACAAGACCCGTTCGGGTTTTGATAAATCTGCTGTTGAGGAAGAAAAACTGCATTGTTCTGTTCGGCCTTGCATTGAACGGCTTTGAAATAAAACCGCTGACCTTTATACCGTCAAGCTCGTATTCTGCAGGGATAAGTGTTGAGGCGAATTCCTTGCCCAGCACGTTATAAATTGCACTTTCGAGCTTGCCGTCACCCGTTGTGAAAAGTGCATCCTTACCGTCGCGGATAAAGCGGATGCTTACCTCGGGGTGAGAGAGTGCAATTCTGTCCACAACACCTGCAACGGCATTCGCTTCCGTTACATCCTTTTTGAGGAACTTCATTCTTGCCGGAGTGTTGTAGAAGATATCCCTTACGATAAGGGTTGTTCCTTCGGGACAGCCTGCATCATCAATGAGTGTTTCTTCACCGCCTTCAATGCAGTAACGGGTGCCTATCATTTCTCCCTTGGCTCTTGTCATCATCTCGACCCTTGAAACAGCCGCAATTGATGCGAGAGCTTCACCTCGGAAGCCGAGAGTCAGGATTGAGTTAAGATCGTTTTCGTTTGCAATTTTACTTGTTGCATGGCTTACAAAAGCTTTTCTTATTTCTGAACGCTCAATTCCGCAACCGTTATCTGTTATACGGATGTATGTTATTCCGCCACGCTGAATTTCGAGAGTGATTTTATCAGCGCCTGCGTCAATGGCGTTTTCCATTATTTCTTTTACAATTGAAGCCGGTCTTTCGACAACCTCACCTGCTGCAATAAGCTCAGCAAGATGCTTCGGCAATATATTGATCTGAGGCACTGAATCACCGTCCTTTTATATTTTTTTAGCTTCCTTTTTAAGCTCATAGAGCATCTGTAAAGCTTCGATAGGAGTTAATGTATTTACATCTACATTCTTTAATTTTTCAACAATTTCGTTGCCTGCATTTGAGCCGAACGAAAGCTGGAAATCATCCTCTTTCGGTGCTTCAACAGTTCTTACAACCGTTACAACACCTTTTTCCTCAAGCTCTTTGAGAATTGCTTTTGCTCTGTTAACAACGGCATTCGGTACACCTGCAAGCTTTGCAACCTCGATACCATAGCTTCCGTCTGCACCGCCTCTTACGATACGTCGGAGAAATGTTATATCATCACCGCGTTTTTTAACGGCAATATTATAATTCTTTGCACCGTCGATTTCACTTTCAAGCTCTGTAAGCTCGTGATAGTGAGTTGCAAAGAGAGTTTTTGCACCGAGCTTCTTTGCATCTGCCGAATATTCAAGCACCGCACGTGCGATACTCATTCCGTCAAAGGTTGATGTACCTCGACCGATTTCGTCAAAGATAAGAAGGCTGTTCTGTGTTGCATTTGAAAGAATGTTTGCAACCTCACTCATTTCAACCATAAACGTTGACTGTCCCGATGCAAGGTCGTCCGACGCACCGACACGGGTGAATATGCTGTCCACAATGCCTATCTGTGCACTTGATGCAGGAACAAAGCTTCCGCACTGTGCCATAAGCACGATAAGAGCTACCTGTCGCATATAAGTCGATTTACCTGCCATATTCGGACCGGTGATAATCGCGCATCTGTTTTCACGGCAATCAAGGGTTGTGTCGTTCGGGACAAACGGAGTATCCTTGACCATTTTTTCAACAACAGGATGTCTGCCGTCTTTTATGATTATTTCGTGTCCGTCAGTCATCTGCGGACATGTGTAATTGTTTTTAAGCGCAACATTTGCAAAAGAGCAAAGTGCATCAATTGTTGCGACCGCGTGAGCCGTTTTCTGGATTCTGTAAAGCTCCTGAGCCACACGGTTTCTTACCTGAACGAAGATTTCATATTCAAGCTTGACAATTCTTTCCTGAGCACCGAGCACCTTTGACTCAAGCTCCTTGAGCTCGCTTGTTATGTATCTTTCGCAGTTTGCAAGAGTCTGTTTTCTGATATATTCTTCAGGCACAAGCTCCTTAAACGAATTCGGGATTTCAATATAGTAACCGAAAACGCGGTTATAACCGATTTTAAGTTTCTTGATACCTGTTTTTTCCTGTTCCGTCTGCTGAACGGCCGCAATATAGCCTTTGCCGTTCTTAACAATATCACGAAGAGAATCAAGCTCTTCGTTGAAACCGTCCCTGATCATTCCGCCTTCTCTTACGGTAAAGGGAGGTTCTTCATCAATAGCACCGTCAATAAGAGCTTCAATATCCTGAAGCAGATCGATATTGCCGCACATTTCTTCAAGCAAAGCTGATTTACAGCCTGAGATACAGGATCTGATATCCGGCAGAAGTCTTATTGTTGCAAGAAGTGCACGGAGTTCCTTGGCATTGGCAGTTTCGTAAACGATTCGTGCCATAAGCCTTTCCATATCGCTGACGTTTGCTATGTTTTCAATTTCGTTATTCAAGAGAAGTGAGTCTGCACAAAGCTCTGCAACGGCATTGTGCCTTTTGCTAATCTTTGCAAGGTTCATAAGAGGCTGTTCAAGCCAGCTTCTTATAAGTCGTTTACCCATTGCAGTTTTTGTTTTGTCAAGAACCCACAGAAGTGTACCGCGTTTTTCACGGTTACGCATCGTTTCCGTAAGCTCAAGATTTCTTCTTGACGAGAAGTCAAGCTTCATAAACTGATTGTCTGAATAGAACTCGATTTCTTTGATGTTATCAAGTCCTGATTTCTGAACCTCTGTGAGGTAGTCGATTGTTGCACCGAGGGCACAGACAGCTTCGTTGCTTCCTTCAAGACCCAGCTCGGTGAGACTTTTTCCGAAATGGTTAATTATAACCTGACGACTGTAATCAACCGTTATTTTTGAAGAATCGATTTCGTCCGCCGTACATTCAACACGGTTTCTTACGAAATCTCGGATTTTATCGCATTTTGTTACTTCAGTGTTATAACGGATTTCTGTCGGCATATATCTGCCGATTTCGTTCACGATTTTGTTTTCGGGCTTTTTCTCGTTAATCTGGGTAAGATTGAGTTCTCCCGTTGACACATCGGCAAAGCAGACGCCTGCCGATGCACCGTTAAGCCAGATTGAGCAAAGGAAATTGTTTTTTGATTCATCAAGCATACTGCTTTCAATAACAGTACCCGGAGTAAGAATTCGGACAACGTCACGTTTTACAATTCCCTTTGCTGTTGCAGGGTCTTCGGTCTGTTCACAGATGGCAACCTTATATCCTCTTGAAACAAGGCGTGCAATGTATGAATCAACGCTGTGGAAGGGCACACCGCACATCGGGGCACGCTCCTCCTGACCGCAATCCCTGCCTGTTAAAACTAGTTCAAGCTCGCGGGATACAGTCTTCGCGTCTTCAAAAAACATCTCATAAAAATCGCCCAGTCTGAACATGAGAATCGTATCCTGATAATTCTTTTTGATTTCAAGATACTGCCTCATCATCGGCGTCATTTCAGCCATCTGTTTTCACCTCAGTAAATTTTGTCTTCCTTAAACCTAAGAATTAGTGGCAACCGCCGCATGAGCTGCATTCGCCTGAGCAGTTATGCTCGTGAGCTGCTGCAGGGTCACATGTTGCAGGATCTTCACCCTGAACGCACATTGCAAGAATCTGTGTGAGATAGTTCATCATATCGTCAACAGCCTTTCTTGCTGCTTCATACTTCTGCATATTCTCGTTTGCCATTACTGCTGCGTAAACTTCTGAGAATTCCTTATCATAAGCCTGAAGCTTCTCTTCGTTTGCATCATCCTTTGCAGCCTCGTGCTGGTATGACATATGAATGAGCTGAATCTTGTTGATGAGGTCATTGAGGTCTGTGTCAGCCTCGTTTACTCTTCTTGCCTCGTGGAAAGCAAGATAACGCTCGTCCTTCTGAATTGCAGCACCAAGCTGTCTTGTGAGTTCAATTACGTCCATTTTAAAAATCTCCTTAAAATATATTTATAATAAAAATTATAACCTTTTTATTCTGCAAGCTCGCCTCTTACTATCCATGTAAGCGGTTCTGTTACTTTAACTTCACAGAACTTGCCGATAAGCTCTTTTCCCTCAACCTCGGGGAATTCTATCATAACATTTCCCTGCGTTCTGCCGTTGAGAATGCCTTCTTTAGCATAACCTTCGCAAAGAACCTTGAATGTTTTATCTTTCATATTCGCCGTTCTTTCGCCTGCGATTTTTTCCTGTAAATCGGTCAGCTCCTTGAACCATACACCCTTCTCTTCGCGTGAAACAGGGTCAGGCATTGAAGCAGCCTTTGTTCCCGGCCTTGAAGAGAAAATGAAAGTATAAAGCGAAGTGAATTTCACTTCATCAATCAAGGTAAGAGTATCTTTGAACTCTTCGTATGTTTCGCCCGGGAAGCCGACAATAACATCACTTGTCATTGAAAGTTCCGGCATAACCTTACGTGCATAATGTGCAAGCTCAAGATACTGTTCTCTCGTATATCCTCTGTTCATCTCCTTGAGAACACGGTTATTACCGCTCTGGAACGGAAGATGAAGATGCTTTGCGACCTTTTCACACTCTGCCATTGTATCAAGCAATTCTTTTGTGCAATCCTTCGGGTGCGAAGTCATAAATCGGATTATAAAATCGCCTTCAAGACTGTTTATCTGACGAAGAAGCTTTGAAAAATTAATATCGCAGTCAAGGCTTTTTCCGTAAGAATTTACGTTCTGTCCAAGAAGAGTTATATCCTTACAGCCCATAGCGATAAGCTCTTTTGCTTCCTTAATAACATCCTCGGGTCTGCGGCTTCTTTCACGGCCTCTTACGTAAGGCACGATACAGTAACTGCAGAAGTTATTACAACCGTACATTATCGGGAGCCAGCCTTTGATGTTACCGTCACGTCTTACGGGAAGATTTTCAGCAATAACACCGTCGCTGTCCGCACATTCAAAAACTCGTTTTCCTGTACACAGCACCCTGTAAAGCAATTCAGGAATTTTATGAATAACATGAGTACCGAAAACAAGATTGACGAACGGATAACTCTTTTTGATTTTTTCAACAACTCTCTGCTGCTGCATCATACATCCGCAAAGTGCAATGATGAGATTCGGATTATCCTTTTTCAGCTTTTTGATAGCACCAACGTTACCGTAGATTCTGTCCTCCGCGTGTTCACGGATTGCACAGGTATTGTAAAGAATAAGGTCAGCCTCTTCAACGTTTTCAGTGAAGCCGTAACCTACAGACTCAAGAATACCCTTGATTCTCTCGCCGTCAGAAACATTTCCCTGACAGCCGTAAGTATGCACAAAAGCGAGAGGCCTATCTGTAAAACGTGAGGATAAAACCGAGCCGACAAGGGATGTATATTCACTTTGCTTTGCAAGCTCTTCATCTGAAACAAAGTAGCTTTTTATATGCTTCTCTGCACTCAAAAACAAACACCTCTCTTTATACTTATTACCTAATCGTATAATCGATTTATTATACCTTATTTCGCTTTATAATGCAACAAAAAAAGATACAAATTCACATTTTGGTAAAAAATAATTCTCCGACCGGCAAATGCCAATCGGAGATAATTCTTATTCAATTGATTTGAGTGTTTCTGCCATTTTAACCTTGTTAATTTTAAAAAGAACCGGCAACGCTGCAAGCAAAGCAACTGCAATTACAATTCCCGCAGCAGCAAAGAAGCTCCACCACGAAACGCTGCTTCCGTACATTACATTTTCAACAGAAATCAGCTTTACAAGAACATTGTGAAGGAAGATACCAGATACAAGTCCGATAAACATTCCTATTGCCGTAGAAATAATATTTTCACGGATAACATAAAGGAGCACTTCTCCGTCACTGAAACCGATCACCTTGATGTTTGCAATTTCGTGTGTTCTTTCGCTTATGTTTACGTTGGATGTTGTATACATAACGATCATAGCAAGAAGACAAGCCGAAAGTATAAAAATAATAACAAGCAACATAACCTGATTAATCGCCGTATCAGCCATACGCGACATCATCTGTGCCGTAGAAGCGGCAGCAATATCTTCAGTTTTAAGGAATTCAGTTGTAAATGTGGAGATTTCGTCAGAGGTCAGATAATCCTTCACCGTGCAGATAATGTATTTATACTGCGGAGCTTCGAAGAACGTAACTTCAAAGGTTTCATCTGACATATAAGCATAATGCTCAATGTAATTTTTAACAATTCCGACGACTTTCACCGGGTGTACCATTTCGTTCATATCGGTAAAGTAAATCACATCGCCCGTTCCGATATCCATATTCTGTGCAAGCTTCTCGGAAAGTACGACGCCACCCTTTGAAATATCAGCAGAGCCTTCCATAACTTCAAGGTTGATGTAATTCGAAAGATTATCCGTTTCACTCGGCACAATTACGTGAACGCTTTCGGAAACAGACTTTTTCTCATCCTTTGAGGCTGTCATTGAAATATTTGAAATAAGCATCGCTGAAGTAACATTTTCGTTGCCTTTTACGTTTTCAAGAGCAGCACTTTCCTCAGGATTCTGTTGTGCATTAAGGACAAACTGTACGTCATAGCTGAAAATACCGTCTTTACCGTACTGTGAGTCTGAAACATCGGTAACTGAATTTAAAAGGCCCAAAGAAGAAAGAATAAGTGCAGTACAGCATGCAATCGCTATTGAACCGACAGCAACTCTCTTTCTGCTTCTGATAACCGTACGGATAAGCAATACTATACCGTAAGGCAATCTGTCCCAGAAATCAGGCAATCTTTCAAGAACCGAACGACGGTTATATCCCATCATCCTTGGTCGCATAAGTGACGCAGGGTGCATTTTCAATTCACGGACAACTGCCAGGAATGTTGCAATCATCGTTGTTGCAAATGAAACCCCGAGACCGATAAGAATATACTTAAGATCAAATCGCGCACCGACATTCGGCACTGTGTAAACAACATCAAAAATCGAATAGACAAGCGACGGAACAACACACGTGCCGAGTACACCGCCAACAAATGCACCACCGAGCCATGCAAGAAGAGAATAAAGCGTGTACTTGCCCGTTATTGTGAAATTCGAATAACCAAAGGCTTTGAGAAGACCGATTGCCCCTCTGCCCTCTTCAACGTTTTTCATCATGATTACAAAGCAGGCAATCATTGCGGTCACAAAGAAGATTATCGGGAAGATATCCGACATTGAAAGAATATTTTCCATACTCTTTTCAAAAGCGGAATGACCGACAAGCTGAGGCTGTGTCGTTGTCTGCCACGTAATACTGTCGATATTATTAAGGGTATTCTGCAGCTTTTTAAGATCAGTCCCAAGTGCAGATTTCTTCTTTTCAATAGATGTCTTCAGCTCTGTGAGTTCATTATCAATTGTGTAATAACGGCTTTTGGCAATATCCAGGTCATACTGTTCCTTCTGGATTTCACGGCTGCCGTTTCTCACACTGAGCGAATAGCGTATCTGTGCCTGTGTAACGCTGACCTTAAGCGAGTCAACTTCCTTTTTCTGCTCCTCAATTGTCTTGGCAAGCTCAAGAAGCTTCGACTGGCCGGATGTAAGCTTATCCATGGATGTCTTGTACTTATTAAGAGTTTGAGCATCTGCATCATAAGCACTTTTGGCATCTTCATAATTTTTCTTTGCACTGTTGTATAATGTCTGTGCCGAACTCAATTCTGCCTCTGCCGCAACAAGCTTTGATTCATCATCGTTCAATTCTGACTTCAATGCGTTTGCGGCTTCAGTTTTACTTGAAATACTGCTGTTGTTTGAAGTGACTTTACTTTTAGTGTCTGCAACTTTATTTTTTGCAGTTTCAAGTTCTTTTTCTCTGCTACTGAGATTTTCCTTGTAATTTCTCAGATTTACTGATTCCGCAAAAGAAAGTTCGCCTTTATTTTCAAGTTCCGAAATCTGAGATTTAAGAGTTTCTATCTGATTCTCAAGACCCGGGATAACTTCACTATCATATCTGCTGACATCACTCTCTAACTGAGTGTTTTCTTTTTTCAGGTCGGCGATATTTTCATTCAACCCATTAATTTCATTAATTCGTGAGGCTTTTCTGTTTGAAATTTCATCACGTGCAGATTTCTTTGCATCAAGGTCAGCTTTTGCAGACTGCATTGAACCTTCTTTTTCATCAAGATTCAGCTTATCAGCTGTGTGCTTTATATTAAGCTCATCGTAAAGATTTTTAAGGTCACTGTAACCCTTGATTTCAGAGCTTTGGCTTTCGAAAGCTTTCACGTTTCCGTCGTAGGTCGACTGAACTGTATTAAGCTGTTTTGTCTTTGCATCAAGATCAGCTTTCAGACGCTTTTTATCTGCTTCGTTCTGTTCCTTTTTCTTTGCAAGAATTTCGTCTTCGCTGTCTACATATTTTTTGAAATCATTGATTTCCTTCTGCTTTTTATCAATCTCGACAGCACTTGATTTTTCATAATCGGAGATTTCACGTTGTTTGTTAAAAATCTTCGTGTTGTATTCAACCTTGATTTCCGCAAGATTTGAGTTTATTGATTCCGAAGAAATTATTTTAATTTCCTCTGCGATTGTGTTCACAATACCCTCATACTCGGATTCAAATTTATCATAGATATCATCGTAAGTTATCTTGACAAAAAGTTCGTTTATTTCGCTTGTTTTAAAGTCATTTTCATTGACATAAGCAAAATATCCAAGTGCTCCTGAACCAGCCTCAGTTGATCCTCTTTCCGTTGAAATATACATTGGCGAGTCAACTGTTCCGACTACGGTAAGCTCCTGTACCTTAAGCGAATCCCTGACAGCTGAGTCCTCAGCAGAAATGCGGATAACCGAACCTATTCCAAGACTTTCATAAGTTTTAACTGCAGAAGCATCAACGAGGCATTCCCCTGCCTTTTCAGGATAACGTCCGTCTTTTAAAACAAGTCGGTTCACATATGAGTCATCAGCCTCACCTGTCTGTGTAAATTTCTTTGCCTGAGATACATTCAGAGAAGATATACGACAGCTGAGTTCCATTCCGTTGATATCAACAAGAGTTGAATCACCAACACTTACTACAGCATCAACGAATTTCGAGGGGACAACATAATCCACTTTTTTAATGTTTTCAATTTTCTTAACATCTTCATCCGAAAAAGGTATTTTTGATGTTACACGTACATCAAGAAGATTGTTGATTCTGAAATACTCATTTGCAGAATATCCCATTGCAGGTGAGGAAGATTTTATGCCTATAAAAAAGCTTATTCCAAGTGCAACAATTATTATAATCGACAGGAATCTCAACCTGTTGGCGGATATACTGCGAAGAGTTTCCTTTAAAAGGGTTTTCTTCATTTTACCATTCAATCCTTTCAACAGGCATCGGTGTGTCGTTGATTTCAATTTTACTTATTTTACCATTTTTCATTGTGACAACACGGTTTGCAATCGGAGAAATTGCATTATTGTGAGTAATAAGAAGTACGGTCATATTCATAACTTCACTCGCTGTTTTAATGAGCTTGAGAATCTGGATGCCGGTTTCATAGTCAAGGGCACCGGTAGGCTCGTCACACAAAAGAACCTTCGGTTTTTTTACGAGTGCACGTGCGATTGCAACGCGCTGTTGCTCACCGCCCGAAAGCTGTGACGGAAAAAGATTTGCGCGTTTTTCAAGTCCGACAAGACGCATAAGTTCCATACAATCAACCGCTCTGTTGCTGAGATTTGCAACAAGCTCAAGGTTTTCAAGTGCGGTAAGATTCGGAACAAGGTTGTACGACTGAAAAATAAATCCGACATCGTCACGTCTGTAATTCATAAGCATACGCTTTTTGAAATCTGTAATAACTCTGTTTTCTACAGCAATATGGCCTGAGGTACAAGAATCCATTCCTCCAAGAACGTTAAGGAGAGTTGTTTTTCCGGCACCGCTCGGACCGACAACAACACAGATTTCACCCTGTTCAATGTCAAAGCTGACATTGGAAAGAGCGTGAATTTCAGTATCTCCTACCTTATAGATTTTTGAAACGTTTGCAAACTGAATATACGACATAAACGCACCGCTTCCTTGATAATTTCATATATACCCATTAGGCATTATACAACAAAACCATTTCTTTTGCAATATGTGACAATGATTGTTTTTATTTGGAATAAAACGAGTCTTAATCTATTTTAAAAACAATTCGATAAATTCGGGTTTGTTGAACAAATTTCAAATTATTATTGTAGGGGACGACGTCCTCGACGTCCCTTTTAAATTTGACATGATTTAGTGGTCGATTCGTGAATCGCCCCTACGAACACAGAATCAGATTGTGCGAAATCAAAGAACTCTACAAACCCAATTTGTCGGGGTGCTTGGATTTTGCGAAGCAAAAGACGGAGTGAGAGATAGCACGAGCTTTTACTATCCCTCAGTCTTGCCTACGGCAAGCCAGCTCCCCTGACAAGTGGAGCTACGCCCTTTTTCAGCTTTAAAAAAAGAAGAACTCCACAAACCCGAATTTATTAAATTTATGGCAAAAAAATAAACGGTGATTAATCACCGCATCAAAATATAAGAATACTGAAATTATTAAAACATATTATAAAAAAGAAAAACCACACAGACCGTACGCCCATAGGTCTGTGTGGGGGCGTTATAAGTTTGGTATCAAAAGGGCCTTATCCGGAATAATAACCCTCGTGAACTAAATTAGTCTTCCTTCTTACGAAGTGCAACGATTGCTGCACCGCTTACTGCGAGAAGTGAGAAGATAGCTGCTGTAGCTGTTACGCTGTCACCTGTATCGGGGTTAACAACTTCGCCATCAACAGGCTTATCTGTGGGAGCTTCTGTCGGAGCATCTGTGGGCTCGTCGGGAGTCTCAGGATCTGCAGGCTCATCGGGAGTCTCAGGATCTGCAGGCTCGTCGGGAGTCTCAGGATCTGCAGGCTCGTCGGGAGTCTCAGGATCTGCAGGCTCATCAGGAGTCTCAGGATCTGCCGGAGTCTCGGGATCTGCAGGCTCTACGTATACAGGAATGTTGTTAACAACTTCAAACTCCTCTGAGCAGTTTGAAACGACAAGTTTAAAGTCATCCTTTGAAATGTTAGCACCTGCTACCTTTGCGAATGTGTAAGTTGCGATAACTTCACCTGCTTTATCGTAAGCAGGATCAACTGCACAACCGTAAAGACCTGTTTCAGGGTTCTGAGCCTGAACGCCACCTGCAAGAGCGATGTCAGTGTTAATTGTAATCTTTTCGCACTTCTTGATCTTTGCAGAGTCAGCTTCAATGCCGAAGTCAAGAGCTGCAAAAGAACCGCTCTCAAGCTTTACTGCGATAACAACCTGAGAATCTGTTTCTTCAACAAGATTCATTGAGAACTTAGCGCCAGCTGCAGCAAGAGCAGATGTGAGCATAACGATTGCAATGCTGAGTGCCAATGTTACTGAAATAACAGTTGACATAATTTTAGCAAATTTGTTCATGTTTAATCACCATTTCTCCTTTATAGATTTGTGCTACGCACATATATTTAGACATCTTACGATTTAGGCGAAATCGCCGATGAGCTAAAACTTAATTAATTAATAAATGAAATTTGAGTACTCGTTTACTGTTTTTGTTGTTGTATCTGTACCCATTGAGAAGAATGCAACATAAGTTGTCATATTTGTACGCATGTCATACTCTGTATTGACAGAAACAAAATCACCTGTCTTTACATCGATTACACATGAGATACGGCAGTTTGTATACTCAAGGTTTTTAAGTTCAGCTGAAGCGCTGATATCCTCACCGCCGACTGCAGAACCGAGTTCATCGTTCATCTGCTTGATGAATGCATCTTTGTCGGGAACATTGAGCATTGTAACAATCGGACTGTTTGCCTTCGGATTTTTATCATCCTTAAAAGCGATGTCAATCTGATAGTTTCCGTCAGCAAGCTCAGTAAGCTTTACTTCCTTAAGCAATGAAGGATCTGTGACTTTGCATTCGCCCGGAAGGTAATTAAAAGCTGTTGTTGAACCTGCTCTGAAGATGTTCTGGAAAGAACTTTCCTTCAGCATGTCTTTTTTCATTGTTTCAATTTCTTCCTTGGGAACAAATGACATTGCTGTTCCTGAGAAATCCACTTTCAAGCCCTTGCTTGATGATTTGAGCTTATAAGCAGGAATTGTTTTTCTTGCCTCATTAATTGTGTTTGCATAAAGAGCAAGAATTTCAGCTGCTGTTTCAGGTTTTTCAACTGCAATTTCTACAGAAAAAATTTTGATACTTCCGACTGAGTACTGAAGAATATTCAATGCGTCGGATGAGTTAACACTTGCATCACCATTAACGTCAGCTGCTTTGAAAGCCTCGCCTTCAAGCAAAGTGATTCCAACTGAATGTTTGAGTGCTGCAAGAGCATCTGAAGAATTAATCTTTTCGTCCGCTGTAATGTCACCGTATTTAAAAACAGGCGCTGTTGCTTCTCCGTCCGCAGCTTCGTCTTCTGCAAAAACGAAAACTACACATCCAAGCACCATAAACACAGCGAGAATCAACGACAGAAATCTTTTGAATGATTTGTTCATTTTCTTCATCCCTTAAACAAATAATATAGGAATATGTACCAAAAAGGCATACTACACCACATGTAGTGTATCATATTCGGTTAGATTATACACTAACAACACCGCTTTGTCAATAGTCAACATTCTTCTGCGACCCTGAAATTTAAATTTTATTTTTCATTGACACATGTATTCTTTTTATGTATAATAAGTAGTAATATAAATACTTTAATTAAGTTAGGAGGAAATAAAATTGAATAGCAAGAAGTTCAGGACAGTCCTTTGTGTTGTACTTTCACTTGTAATGATTCTTCCGTGTTTTGGTATCTCATCTTTTGCGGCAGACGTCACGCTCGTCAAAAAACCGTCAAAGACGACATTTTATCAAGGAATCGACTGGTCTTACAACAAATCCGGTGTCATTTCCGTAATTGGCGGCAGTTTTGATCTTTCAGGAACAGTTCTTTCTTACAATTCAAAGGAAGTTTCTTATTCTGTCGGCAAGTGGCCTAATATGTATTCAAACTGTGACAGTGGAAACTGGTCTGCCGGAAAGAACACTATGCGCATTTATTGCAATGATTTTCCGTCAAGCGTTTACGCTACCGTTCAGGTTGATCTTGTTGAGGTCGAAAGTATTTCACTTATCACTTCACCGAAGAAAACCAGCCTTATACAGGACGTTGACTGGAAACTCAGCGGTCTTGGCGACGTTGAATTCACCGATCTTGACCTTACCGGACTTTCCCTCAACGTGAAGTACAAAGACGGCATATCCAAGATTGTTTCTTACCCTGAAAATCAGCTCATCAGTTGGGCGGTTCCGCAAGGTGTAGATTCCGTTGAACCCGGCAAGGCAACACTTTATGCAACATTCGGCGACAAACGAGCTCCTTTCGAGGTAAACTTTATACGAAAAGGAGAACAGCTTTCTGGCGATATCAATGGAGACTTGAAAATCAATTCACAGGATGCACTTATGATCCTTCAGCACTCGGTCGGTGTTATTACTCTTGATGCTTCTGCAAAAATCCTGGCAGACGTTTCAAAGGATAATAATATTAATTCTTCAGATGCCTTAATGATTCTTCAGTATTCAGTCGGTTTAATTCCGTCTTTATAATTCAAAAGGAGGAAACACAAAAATGAAATTCACAAAATCAATCATTTCATTCATTCTCACACTTTCAATCGTTGCAAGCATGGCAGCCTTCCTTACAGTCGGCTCAAATGCTGCGGACAACTCACTCGGTGACGCTAACAGTGATGCAGCGATCAACTCTTTTGACGCTCTTATCATCGTAAGACATTGCACTGGTGTTGTAACTCTTACATCAGCTGAACTTAAAGCTGCTGATGTTAACGGGGACAAGCAGGTCAACGCAACAGACGCACTTTATATCCTTCACTTCTCTGTTGGCAAGATTTCAAGCTTCCCTGCAGGTACACCGGTTGACTCAGGTCGTGTGGAAATCGTTGGTGGTTTCTGGTATGACCCCGCAACAGGTAAAGTAACAAACCCTGACGGTTCAGGCTTGCTCGGTTTCTCTTATGATGCAAAAGAAGGCGTTTTCTACGCTTCAAGTAACGCATGGCAGAGAACATTCGGTTATACATATATTTATGACCTTGCAGCTCCCGTAATCATCTGTTGGTTCGATACAACTCGAATCTTCTTTGAGTACGACGACAAAGAGTGGATGGTTCAGCTTTGGAAGGGTCAGTACGGCTGGGTTCTTATCGGTGCTGAAATCGGTCTTTACTACCGTGACTTCGGTGACAACTCACTTATTGACGAAAACGGTGTTAACTACTTCAAGTGTGCAGACGACGATCTTCTTATCAAGATGAGTATGACACTTTACAGAAACAACCAGACTCTCTTCTCACGTGGCCTTCAGTATTCATGGTGGCTCACAGGCTTCGTTCCCGGTGCACTTGACGGATTCGGTTCAACTCCTGAAGCAGTTCAGCAGGTTAAACTTGATGCTAAGCTTGTGTTCACAGATGCTGATATGATGCAGGCATTTATCAAGGGTCTTGAAGAAGTTGATAAGGTTGAACACAATGCAACATATTCTGCAAGAAACTTTGAATTCAAGAAGGGTGTTAACTACAACGTTAACCTTAGGGAAAACTCAGTTTCATTCACATGGCAGTAATCTTTAACAGATAACCAATTACCGGCTCTCTTTCGGGAGCCGGTTTTATTTTTATACTTTAATTACCAACAACACATAAGTCTGAAACGCAACATATTACGCACATTCGTGCAGTTTTCTCTTTGACATACGTGCGTATGACTGCATCGAAAAGCTACCCGACTGTACGCAAACTGTTGTGTTTCAGATGCAAAGCAGTTTTGAAAGAGGAGATTTTTGACTCGGCAAGGCAAAAATCTGCAGATATACTGACGTATTTCAAGGATTTTTAACGAAGTCGAGGCG